>JARGGA010000094.1 GCA_029210805.1 Candidatus Thorarchaeota archaeon | reverse complement strand
ACCAAGTAATGAGAATGCATAATTTCATCTGCAACAGATTCATCAAACGCATCGATGTTTAGATAGTCCTTCTTGTAAACAAGACCGCAGCCAATGTTGAGTTTCATTTCAATCGCCCCACTAGTTTCAATTTGTCATTTGAAATCGTCTGGTTTGATGCTTGCATACCTCGTCCCTGGAAGATAAGTCGAATTGCTGGGTAGGAAGTAATCGAGCATACCATCATTATTGGCTAGTCCTGCAAGAGCAACGAAAATAAAGAATGTCAGGATAGTCAGAAGAATGAGTCTTGAACAGAATCTACTGAATACACCAGTATAGTATCCGGTAGCTGAATGAATCTCTGAATCATCAAGTCCTACACCTTGGCCTATTTTCCTGAGAGATAGCATTATGGAAGAGTCAGGATTTCGAAACCGAAGGGTGGGATTGAGAAGTTTCTTCAAAACACCATTATTGCTCGTTCGCAATAATCCCTTTATCCGGACTACATCCTTCTTCATCACGACATTCTCCTTTACTACATAGTCACACTAGGTAATAAGGTTGATGAATGATGAAGCCTATTCTGAAAGTCTTTAGGACTCAACGAGGCGTACAAAGTGCCAGGCAAATAGGTCGCATTGTAAACCCAGATGACTATGATAAACGAGGCAATGAAAGCGACAACTATGAGAATAAAACGAAGCCAGAGGGGGAACTTGGTATTCTTATTCGTCCCGCTCGAGGCTGTAGCGATTTCGCGAGCATTCAGTCCACAGAGAGCTCCAACCTCATCAAGCTTCTTAGAGGTGCCTGGGCTTGTTTTCTTCTTTCGAGCAAACTGCATTACAAATCGGTATGCGTTTTCTCCTAATTTGATCCTAATCACATCCAGCCCTATACTGACTGGATCCCCTACCAACGCCATATGAGTATTAGTCATATTTTTCAAATAAATTCTTGGAATCTAGAAACATTGTGCGCATTATTGAAATCTTTTGGGCTCAGAGATGCATACCATGTACCAGGAGTGTAAGTTGCATTCCGCCACATAATAAAGCTCCAAGAAATTGCAATCGATGCTATAATGAAGAGAACAGCCGCAATCCAAGTGGGGTATTCAGTTGTTTCATTCGACCCAGTTGATGCTTCTGCAATTTCCGAGGTATTCAGTCCACAAAGAGAGTCGACTGCTTTTAGTTTCTTGGATGTAATTGGGTCCATCTTGTTTTTTTTTAGCAAATCGCATAACGAAACGGTATGCATTCTCACCCAATCTTAATCTAATCACATCCAATCCAAGACGGATTGGATCCCCTACCAATGCCATAGGGAATCTTTGCTGTTCGAACAGATAAGTTCTTGGGACTAAGAATCAGCGTTCTGCAATCCAATATCTTTCTCAATTCTTTTCAGGCAATATGGACCTTTATGAAGTTCTCCGGTAAGTGAATAAGACACACCGGAGCATCCGCCTTTACAGAGCTCAGCATATTCACACTTCGAGCATTCATCTCCAAGTTGAGAACGAGTTACTTTTCGGGAATAACTACTAAATGTTGGATCATTCCAAATCTCTGCAAGGGGTGTTTCTCGGATATTTCCTTCATTGAATTTTTCAGAAAGTGCGAGGCACCCTCTAATTGAACCATCGCTCTGAATTCCAATTGTAGACATTCCAGCGGTACAACCCTGCCAGGGAGCTACTTGAATCGGAGAAAGAAAATCTGAGAAATAGCCCATGTCATGTGCTCCAGCAACCATTAGCTCATCTTTTGAATAACTCCGCTGAGATGATGCGATGAACATGGCTACTGAATAGAATTCCTCTTTTGATAGAACGTATTCGGATGTCAAGCGCCCAAAGGGTGCGGCTATTTGTATCTGCCATGCAATTCCCTTGCCCAAAAGGAACTTACGAATTGCCTTCAATTCGCGGAGGTTCATTTTGTGAACTGTGGTAATTACACCAGTAGGGAGTCCCATGGATACGAATTTGTCAATTGTCGTTGTTGCGTGATCAAATGATCCTGAAACCCCTCTTATCTTATCATGAATTTCTGAAGTTCCACCATCAAGACTAACGGTCACCAACTCGGGATTGATTCTCTGAATTCTATCGAATGTTCCCTGTGATATGGAATACCCATTTGTAATGAGAGAGAGGTCCATGCCTAGGTCGCGAACCGTGGATGCTATCTCAGGCCAGTCAGAGCGGGTTAGTGGCTCTCCGCCCATCATAGCAACACCTTGACATCTAATTCCTTTCAATTGATGGCAAAGGTCAATTGCCTCATCTGTTGATAGTTCATCGAGCCTTGCTTTCCCGGCAGCAGATCCACAATGAATACAGTTCAGATTGCATCGAAGAGTGATTTCCCAAACTGCACAACCAGGTCCAGGTCTTATCAATTACATCCCCAGTACAACGAATAAGAAATAGTACACATGAACCTTTGCTAGAGAGCAGAGAAATCCCAATCTGAAATAGCCTGTACCGAGGCTTTACGTTCGTCATTTGTGAGAGCATGTATTGGAGGTCTACAGTTTCCTCCCGCGAGACCCAGATGGTCCATAGCAGCTTTTACTATTGGAACGTTGTCTGCCTTCCCGTGACCCTCTCGCAAATCCTCGAATGGTGTTACGAGTTGCTGTAGGTTCATTGCTTCTTCGAAGTTTCCATTGGAAAGCGAAGTAAACATTCTATTAGCAATCCTAGGTGCAAAATTACCCAAACCAGTTGTGATGCCTTCAGCTCCTGCGAGCCAGTAGAAGGGTGCAAACCGTTCAGCAGTTCCACATGACCATATAATCTCCTTACCCAATTTATGGATGGTTCGAGAAAAGTCTACTATGCGACCGAAAGCATATTTGACTGCAACCAGATTTGTATGTTGCATAAGCTGGCCAAGAATCTCGTCTGTAAGTAAGGGACCCTTCTTGTAAAGAACAACACCGAGTCCTTTTGACGCTTCAAGAATTTGATTGTAGTAGTTCAAGACGCCTTCTTCTGAAGCAAATACATGTTGAGGGTACATCACCATGATACCATCAATTCCAAGCTCTTTGCATAAGTCAATCTGGTGCTCCACGCTTCGAAGTGAATTGCCGACTCCGGCGACAATAGTCATTCTATCTCCAACAATTTCCTTAGAGTTACTGACAACGGTGAGCCACTCTGTTTCATCCAAGGAATAGAATTCCCCAGTATTTCCACAGGGTACGATCAATCGAGCATCATTCTCAATAAGATACGAAAGATTTCGATTCATTCCCTGAATGTCTACCTCTGAAAGGTCAGATGTAAAGGGAGTAACAGTGGTGATTGCGGGGCCTCGCAATGCTTTCCTTAGTTTTTCAAATTCCATGTCACATTCTCTCCGATGGTAATAACCTATGGAAAAGTCTCAGCGATTTTTGAACGTGTATCCGAATCGCTACTAAAATCTACGGGCACTTGCTTGAAAGGATTAGAACAGGGATTTCCCCGGGCAACATGAAAAACGATTTCAGGCATTGGGTCTCCAAGCAGCGTCATCTCGATAATGTAGCTGTATGAGGTTTCACCAAGAAGCGCTTCACTCGAAACGATGGCATTCTTGTGACGACATATTGAATCAAAGCCTCTGGAAGTACTATGTGTACTCACGAGGGATAAGAAATCCTGGAATGCAGTTGCAGACTCAACCATTTTCGAAGCTACCTGACGACGATGCTGGCTACTGGCTAGAGGGCCACAAGCTTCTCGTTCTTCATTGGATGCATTTAGCACAACATTGGCTGTTGATAGCTTGAGATGGTGGTTAGTTCTGACTATATAGGATTCATCCCTCTCAACATGATAATCATCACTGGAGAGCTCAATTACGCCAACTTCGTGAATCGATGCAAGAACAAAATTGCACCATTGGTATTCTTCTGCAGCATCAAGTGCTTTCTTTACGATTTCTTCAGCTTCCGCAATAGTACTTGCATCCTTCAGAATCTCTTCAAGAAGGATATCGTATGCTGCCCCCTCATTAATCAGTACAGATGAACTACAGCCTGCAAGACCAGAGCTGTTGACCCCAATCGATACACCCTGCTCAACCCCTTCAGAGATATCAATCCCCGTCACTGCAAACATGCGATCGGTAAACACAGCAGTGTTCTTGAAATCTTCATAGACCATGTCTCGATTCTTGAAGAGATACATTCTACTTGAAAGTTTCTTTGCCCCTATAGTGCAAGCTGATGCCATGACCAGAATATGGACGCCGGGACTAATCAAGATGATGGCTATCAGAAAGTTTTTCTCAACCTTTTATTGGGAAAGCAAACATAGAGGAGATTCATGGTGAAAGCTATAAAGAACGCAACCATTCTTTGTCCAGTTAACGGCCTCATTGAAGGTGGGACGATTGTATTTGATGATGAGAAAATTCATGCAGTAGGTAAAGACGCTCAGATTCCTCAGAATGCAGACGTGATTGATGCAGAGGGCAAGTACGTACTTCCCGGTTTCATCGACGCGCATTGCCATCAAGGACTCTTTGATGGATCAATAGGATGGGCAGGTGCAGATGGGAATGAGATGACAGCACCGCTCTTTCCCGAATTGAGAGGAATAGACTCATTCAATCCCGATGAACCATCTTTGAAGGAAGTTCTGAGAGGGGGAGTAACTTGTATCAATACAGGACCAGGGTCTGGAAATGTTATTGGCGGAGAAGCCTTTGTTGTGAAATCAATTGGATCAGGTGTAGTAGATGAAATGATTGTTCTATCCCCTTCAGGTCTCAAGATTGCATTGGGAGAGAATCCCAAGCGAGTTCACGGAAATGAAAAAAGAACACCATCAACGAGGATGGGAACCGCTTCTCTTCTTCGAAAGACCTTCACAGAGGGTATGAACTATCTCGAGGAATGGCGAGCATATGGAGCAAAAGCACGCGAGGCAAAGGACAAGGGGGAGGTAGAACCTAAGAAGCCAAAACGAGATTTAGGTATGGAAACCATCGCGAAGGTACTCAAACGAGAAGTCCCATTGCACGCACATGCTCACAGAGCAGACGATATTGCTACGATTATAAGAATCGCCAAAGAATTCAATCTTCGACTTGTGCTCATCCACTGTACAGAGGGACATAAAATCAAAGAGCATATTGCAGACGCCGATGTTCCTGCAGTTGTAGGTCCTACTATCTACTGGGTGAGCAAACCTGAAACAAGAGATCGTGGATTTTTCACAGCAGTTGAATTGAACAAAGCTGGAGTCAAGGTCGCTCTTCAAACAGATTCACTAACACCAATGAACTATTTTCCCCTGCTTCCCATGTATGCAATCAAAGATGGCATGAGTAGAGATGATGCACTGAAATGTGTCACTCTCAATCCAGCAGAAATATTGGATATTGATGATAGGGTAGGGTCTCTTGAGCCAGGAAAAGATGCAGACATTATCGTTTGGTCAGGGCATCCATTTGAATTCTACAGCAAAGTGGAACATGCATTTATCAATGGAAAAGAGATCGATTTGGAATAGGGAGAGATTGTGTCGGCATCTAATCAAGAAAGCAAACGTGGAAGGAATGTTTTCTATGTAGTAACAGCCATAATAGTGGTGGCTATTGTTTTTGCGCCCCTTACAAATGGTATCACGTTGATGATAGTTCTTGTTACACTTTTATTCTTCTTGCTTTTTATCTGCCAAGGAGCAGCATTTGCGAGTAGACATATGCAGAGCCAACAAAGAGTTCTATCCGATGCTATGATCGTTGCTGAAACATACGAGGATAATCCGATTAACGATGATAGTGCAATCGAGATTGCTGAGAATCACTATACATTTCCAAAAGTATGTCCGCATTGTCTTGCAGATTTGCATCTTAACAATGTTAGCTGGATTGATTCAAAATCAGCTCTCTGCCCGGAATGTGAATCACTTATCACAGTTGGCGAATAGTTACTGAGGAGGATATCGAATTGGCAGAACAAGGGGAGCGCAGGAATGAAATCTCTGAAGAGACGGTAGGGGTATGCTGTGTAATTGCCATTGCCCTGATTCTGACACCCGTTACATCAGGTATCAGTATCATGTTTCTTATTGTCTTTCTTTGTTGCTATGGCTGTGTCGGACAATCAGAAAAAAGTCAAGCAAGAGAGGTTCCTTTGCACCAGTCCATACCGGAAAAGGATGAATTGAGTGTCGAACAATCTATTCTTGAGAAGTACGATTCAAGTGCCAGCAATGTGAAATTCGATACCAAACCGGAAGACTCCGAAGACATATCTTTGGACAGATACATTTTTCCAAGCAAATGCCCTCATTGTCATGCAAATCTAAGTCTAGATGAGATAGAGTGGGTTGAAACCAATAGCGCACTATGCCCAAATTGTGAATCGTTAATTAAAGCGGAGAGAATCTAGCTGGATTAATTGGTATATTCTGTTTCATCGATATCTGTTAGCTCTATGGATTTATTATGAAGTGAATAGGCAATTGGGACAAGTGAAATTGCGAAAAGCAAAGCCACGAGATTGAACACCATATTGATCCACGATACCGGTTGAACTCTGAGAAAGATGTATTCAGCAAAGAACCCTCCAACTAAGGGACCAATTGCATTTCCAGCATTCTGGGCACCATTTACTAAACCCATCGCACTCCCTCGTTCCTCATCTCCCGATAGTAACGCAGCGAAGGCATAAGCAGCTGTGTTAGATAACGGATAGATGGGAAGAGCGTAGAGAAGCGCGGCGGCCAAAGGATCACCCACAAGTGCAAATCCTACAGCGAATATTGCATATGATGCGTAGGCACCCATGAGAATTCCGGCTGGCCCTCGTTGATCTATCACTTTTCCAATGTAGCCTGTTATGAATACCGCTAGAAGTGTGGCTGATGCATTAGCTAATCCCACGTATGCAGTAGCTCCGCCCAGCTCGTCAACAATCATTATTGCCATTAGTGACGTTATTGACACGATGCCCATAGAACTCATACCTGCAGCCATGGCTAACCTAGCCATTCCAGGTATCCTGAGAATCGTTAGTGTAGATGACCTCTTTCGAATCTCAGAAGGAGCAATTGTGACATCCTTGACAACTAATGCGCAAATCACCGTAGCTAAAATGCAGACCAAACCTGCAATCCTGTAAAGATTGAACATCCCTATAATATCATAGAGAAAACCGCTACCGAACGCACCGACAAACCAACCAGCAGACTGAGCGACAAGCATCCAACCCAATCGTTCCCCTTTCTTCTCAGTTGCAGTAGTTGCAAGTGCTTGCCCTGCAGGAATCGCAGCTGCAGAAAAGACTGCTCCAGCTGCTGTAATTAGAAGGAATTCCATACTTGATTGGACAAATGAGAGTAACAGAAAGGTACCTGAGAATCCTGCAAATCCGATGGTCATGAATGGTTTTCGACGACCCCTTCTATCGGAAGTTGCACCCCAGAAATTGACTGCTAAAATGGTTACAAATGATGGAATTGACCAGATAACAGTGAGCATTACAAAATTGAGAACGCCTAGTTCATCTTTGAGAAAATAAGTTCCAAATTGCCATGATATAGCTTGACCCAAAGATTGGAGAGCAAACGTGAAGTAAATAGCTACAATGTTTCTATTTGTCACACTCATTAAGTATTGCTCCGTGAACACAGGCGGTCGTTGTGTTCTGATTTAATCCTGCTGGTGGTCTCCTGCGTTATCAGTAGACTATAATTGCGGTAGTTGTCAGTGTAAACTCATGTCAGATGACCAGACTGAATACCTTCTCAAGGTTGAGAACCTGAAAGCATACTATACCTCAACAAGAGGAATAGTCAAAGCTGTTGAAGATGTCAGCTTTTACATTCGAGAAGGAGAGGCCGTAGGTCTCATGGGCGAGTCCGGTGCAGGAAAGTCATCTGTCGCTCTAGCCATTCTCGGAATTTTTGAGAGCGTAGCCAAATATGGTACTGGTTCAGGTGATGAAACCAATCGTGAACTCTGGGATCAGAGGAAAGACGCAAGGAAGAAGGGATTGGTGTCAAAGGATCTTGGAAAGGATCTACCCGGCGTTGAGGGAAAGGTATTCTACAAGGGTAAAAACCTCTTGTCCCTTGATGAGAAGAAATTCAGGGAGATACGAGGTGCTGAAATTACGTACGTTCCCCAGAGCACAACAAAATCCTTGAATCCTTACACCAATATTCAGTTGCAGACAGCTGAAGCACTCTGGGCGCATGACGATGATGACATCCTTTTTGAAAGAGAGGTGATGAGAAGGGTCCTGCAGGCTCTAGATCTTGTCGAATTGGGGGATGTCGATATCAGACAGGCATTGAAACCCAAGGAATTCAGTATGGGTGAAGACCAACGTATCTTGATAGCAATGGCCCTGATTATGAATCCAGTTTTCATGATTATGGATGAACCAACTACCGCATTGGATGTGGGTGTTCAAAGAAGAATAATGGATGCCATTCACCTTGTTAGAGAGAAATTGAAGCTTACTATGCTTCTGCTCAGTAATGATCTTGGGCTGCATGCAGAGGCTTCAGAGAGAATTGGTGTTATGACAGGAGGTCGCCTGGTTGAATTCAGTGATGTAATCACTATTCTCAAACGACCAAGTCACCCATTTACTCGGGCATTCTTAATGACCAATCCATCAATGGAAATGATGAGACGCATTAGAGAGAAGGGACTACTGCTTAGAGGAATCCCTGGTTCACCACCTGATTTGACGGATCCCCCAACAGGTTGTGTGTTTCACCCTCGCTGCGAATACTGTGAAGATAGATGCAAGACAGAGGTTCCTGAGTATCGCGAAATTGAACCAGAGCATTGGATTGCTTGCCATAGATATGGTGAACTACCGGAGTTCGATATATAGGCTAGAACTGTATCGAATCATGTAGAAATCCATGTATTAAATTCGCAACCGAGTCAACCGCAAGGTCCCAGCTACTAACTCCTTCAAAAGGTAATTCAGGAGCTCCAATCATTCGACGAATCTTGGCAATCTGACCTGTATGGTATATTCCATGCATGTAGGTTCTAAGAAGTGCCCATGCAACTGAAGGCCCTCCCTCTGGTGAAGGCGGAACTATTCGTAATTGTTCAACACTGCAGGTGCTAATCACTTCAGCAATTCGATCTGTGTTTTCATCGATTTTCTTCAAAACGGTTTGAGTATCACTATCATCAATGCGATTTCCAATTGAATGATTTCCCTTATGGAACCAGAATGTCTCAGCACTTGCTACATGCCAGACAAGCTTCATTATGCTAGTGAAATCTTCACCCTGAGAAATCTCCTTTCTCATGAAATCTTCAGAAAGTCCATCGATTATCCGTTTCATATGGGTTCTTTGATTGTTATGAGCATCAATCAACATTTGTCTAAACCATTCTTCATTCATGCTATCATCCTTCATCTACTTTGATTCGTTTTGTGATAAGTTCACCAGTTCATATTCTTGAGAACCAATCTTCATCTTTGCTCCATGTTCAAAGAATGAATCTGATTTGCGCAATAATTCATCAATCTTTGCCGAAGCTTCAGCTGCAGTGTTTCTATCAGCGGTTGTCATGGCATTTGCTGTAGCAATATCCAGTGCAAGAGGGTCTCTTGAACCAAAGACACCCAAATCATGCATGAGAAGTGGTGCTCCGTAACAAACACAGTCACACATATCTGAAATGTCAATTGCAAGATTAACGAAATAAAACTTCTCAGAACCTATCGCTTTGAGTACTCCATGCGTGTTTTCTACAATCTTCTCAGCCATATTCTGACCAGACCAAGTTAGCTTGAGTGCCTTTGCTTTTGCCACCGAGGCGCAGATTGATGAACAGTGTCCACATTGAATACATCTATTCATGTCCACTGAAAGAGTGCCCTTTACAATGATACACCGAGTGGGGCATACTGACACACACAATGCACACGATTCGCCTTTGCACTCATCCGAATCAATTTCAAGACCATATGGTGAATGTACTGCAGCCTTGCCCTTCTTCGCTACCAAACCGACGCCTATATTCTTCAGCGTACTTGCAAGACCAATGTGATGGAATTTAGAATGCGAAAGAACAATGATCTTGTCAGCATCAAATAACGCAGCTGGGACAGGAACGGACTTGAGGAAATCGCCTTCAATCTCATATTCTAGAAAGTCGGCTCCCCAATATCCATCTGCGATGATAATAGGAGATCCTACTGTAGATTGGGTGTAACCATTCATTGCGGCTCGTTCATAGTAGTCAACGGCGGTAGTTCGGCCACCATACGGTCTTGAAGTTCCATATCCTAAACTACATGTATCTGCAACAAAGGGAATGCCACCTCTCTTCTTCACATACTCTACGATGGTGCGTACATAGGCGGGTCGGAT
>JARGGA010000093.1 GCA_029210805.1 Candidatus Thorarchaeota archaeon | reverse complement strand
TCGTCCTAATTCTTAAGGAGGGTACAAGTCGAACACGCGGTAAAACCGCACAGCAAAATAATATTATGGCTGGTATCGTTATCTCTGATGCAATCAAGTCAACCCTTGGTCCCCGAGGCATGGATAAAATGCTTGTGGACTCACTTGGTGATGTCACAATTACGAACGACGGCGCTACTATTTTGAAGGATATTGATGTTCAACACCCTGCTGCAAAGATGCTTGTTGAAGTATCCAAGTCGACCGATCAAGAGGTTGGCGATGGTACTACAACAAGCGTAGTCATTGCGGGAGAGCTATTGAAGAGAGCCCAAGAACTGCTAGATAAGAAGATCCACCCAACCATTATTGTTGGAGGATACCAGAAAGCAGCCGAGAAGGCTACCCAAATCCTGAATGAGATTGGTGTTTCAATGGAAGGGATGGACAAGAAGGTCCTCATGAAGATTGCACAAACATCAATGAACAGCAAGTCCGTAATGGGCTCGAAGGACACATTTGCCAAGATTGCTGTTGATGCTGTTCTTCAGGTAGCTGAAGAAGTCAATGGAAAAATGGTTGCGGACATCGATATGATTGAGATCATCAAGAAACAAGGCAAGAGCCTTGAGGAAACCGAACTGATTACCGGAATGGTGATTGATAAGGAGATTGTCCATGCATCCATGCCAAGAAAGATTGAAGGTGCACGGATAGCTCTAGTTAATGCAGCCATTGAAATCGAGAAGACTGAGTTCGATGCTGAAATTAAGATTGACAGTCCAGACCAGATCAAGGCATTTCTGGACCAGGAAGAGCAGATGCTGAAGAACATGGTCAACAAGATTATTGACTCTGGTGCAAACGTGCTTGTAGCACAGAAAGGAATTGACGACGTTGCTCAGCATTACCTATCTAAGGCAGGAATAATGGCAATTCGCAGAGCCAAGAAGAGCACACTAGAGAAGCTCGCAAAGGCAACTGGTGCACAGGTCGCCACTAGCCTAGATGAGATATCAGCAGACGTTATTGGTCATGCCGGAATGATTGAAGAAGTCAGGGTTGGCGATGACAAGCTTGTCTACGTACGAAACTGCAAGGATCCAAAGGCCGTATCAATCGTTATCCGTGGTGGTACTGAACACGTAGTTGACGAAGCAGACAGGGCACTTCACGATGCACTCTGTGTTGTCAGAAACGTTGTCGAAGATGGTATCTACGTCGCAGGTGGCGGCTCAGCCGAAGCAGAAGTAGCTAAGAGGCTAGAAGCTTACGCAGAAACCGTAAAGGGGCGTGAGCAATTGGCAATCGAAACATTTGCTGAATCACTACGCATCGTACCTAAGACACTCACAGAGAATGGTGGTCATGATCCAATTGACATCATCACTGAACTCAACAAGGCACATGCAACAGATGCAGGTCTCTGGTTTGGAGTCAACGTACTCGAAGGCAAGACCACTGACATGTTGAAGGCTGGTGTCATTGAACCAATTCGTGTCAAGCATCAAGCAATTCGCTCCGCAGCTGAGGCAGCACAGATGATCCTTAGGATCGATGATGTGATTGCAGCTAAGGCAGGTGCGGCACCTGATATGGGTGGAATGGGCGGAATGCCTGGTGGTATGCCTGGTGGCATGCCCGGCATGATGTAGTAATAATATAGCGTGAATATTGGAGCCCTTTGGGGCTCCCAATTTCCTTTTTCAGGTGGGACCACTGACAAAGAGAATACTTGTACTTGGAATGAATTCGTTTGATTCTGGAAAGACCGTTTTATCTCAGAAACTAGCTGAGAATCTGTTGGAAACAGGTCAATCAGTAGAGTACTTCAAACCTCTTAGCGGCCATAATTACTGGTACAGGTATGAACATACGCAAAGATGTATTGCAGATTCTATTCTTGCATCATGGGATGCGCATCAAGTAAGACAGGTAATCAATAGCAAAGTCCCCCTTGAAATAGCCAATCCCGTACATAGCTTGTACGTACCTTCGGTCCTCAATCAACCATCAGATTCGATACGTTCGAGTCTGGCAATAGGCGGATGGGATTCCGTACTTGTAATGCAGAGGTTCTCTAGACCTTCAGAAAAAGGAACTAATTCAGTTTCATTATTGGCAAGAAATCTCATTGATGCGGAGAGACTCATGATCACTTCTCAAGAAGTTGAAGACCTCACTTCAGGCACCAAAGTATTTCCATTAGAAAATGGTAGAGAATTCGAAACATATTCCGATACACACCTTGAACAAGTCCTAAGTGAATCACTGGATTCAATCGAAAGAAGTACAGATGTTACAATCATTGAAGGGTTCAATGATTCAGCATGGCCTTGGGAAGGACTAGATAGAGTTGATAGCGTTATAGTCACTGGCCCAGGTCATCTCTTCACATATGATCCAGAACGTTTCAAGAAAGCAGCGTTCTTGGTGAAATATGGGAGTCAGCCAATTCGCGAAGTGTCATTTTCACGAGTGACTGAAATGATAAAACCCGATGAGGTAGTTCACCTAAGACCTCATCAGGGTATATCCTCAGACCTAATGAGCAGTCTTGGTCCACTGGGGAAAGAATGATTAGGTGGACATCGAAAGATATCGATATTACGAGTGAGATAGAAAAGGAGTTTCCACGATGACAGAAGAATATCTTAGTTGGGAGGTCGTGGTTGTAGGCGGCGGTCCTGCAGGAATGACAGCAGCAATTTACGCGGCTCGATATGGTCTCAAGACAATATTGCTGGAGTCAAAAGTACTTGGAGGTGCACAAGCCACAAGCCCCGGTATTGAGAACTATCCAGGTTTTACATTCATATCAGGTCTTGAGCTAGCAACAAAAATGAAAGAGCAAGTAAAAGCCACAGGGGCAAAAGTTAGAGAGATAACAGAAGTCAAATCGATCACTCGTGAAGGAGAAGATGGCGATTTCTTGCTTGAAACCCGCAGGGGAATCTATAGAGGGAAAGCAGTGATATTTGCAACCGGAGGAGGACATCGTCACTTGAACGTTCCTGGTGAAAGTGAATTCACGGGAAGGGGGGTTTCCTATTGTGCTACTTGTGATGGCCCTCTCTTCAGAGACAAGAAAGTGCTTGTCATCGGTGGAGGAAATACAGCGGCAGTGGAGTCTGCATATTTATCAGAATTAACTGAGAAGACCACGCTAGTCCATCGGCGAGATGAACTCAGAGCAGAAAAAGCAATGCAGGACATGGTTTTCCGCTCACCTGTAGAAATCAAATGGAGTCATATTGTAAAGGAGTTCAAAGGTGGGGATCTGCTAAACGAAGTTGTTCTTGAGAACATAAAGACAGGTGAACTATCGTCGGTCGAAGTAGATGGTGCATTTGTTGCATTAGGTTCGTCCCCTGAAAGCAAACTTGCGATAGATTTGGGTATTGAGACAAACAAGAATGGCGAGATACTTGTAAATGCAAATCAGACCACAAGCATTCCAGGATTCTTTGCTGCCGGTGATGTAGTTGAATCAATGAAACAGATTGCAGTTGCCGTAGGACATGGAGCAATCGCAGCGGATTCAGCATATATTTACATCCGAGAACTTCAGAGGACGGACCCACGGGGCTATGGCGGCTAATCAACACTTCAAAGGACTCAGCGCATTCTAGCACGATTGTGTGTGAACTAGAATTCTCTCCAGAACAGAATCAGAATAGCACATTTTTGAACTATAAAGTTAAATCCATTCAAGAGAGGATGGAAATGGTACGTAACGAAAAATGGATTTGCTAGAGGGGAGTTTATAACAAATGAAAAGAAAATTAGTAGTAACTCTTTTTGCGCTCGTGGTTATTGCTTCAATGCTCACTTCATCATATTTTGTGATGAATGGCACCAAATTGGTACAAGCAGAACCTGAGAGAGAAATAGGAGTTGTCGTGAAGGTAATAACTCTAGCACTTGATGAAGATATGGTTGATAAGGGTGGTGCAATTATAGGTGCGAGCGGCAGATTTACTGTAGCTGTTTATGGATTCTATTATGTCGGAAGTCATTACTTCTTTAAAACATACCATAGCACTTCAATCTCATTGGCACCCGATCATTATGTGGAGAATCTGGCATCTGTGAGGCAGACTGACACCACGTATAAGTCATATTCCCGCACCATTGAAATGGTTGTGGAAACTAATTCATATACGTACGCAAAGACATCGTTGTCTTGTCATGTATACTGGGATCCTTGGTGGTCAGCTATGGACTTTGATATGGGTGTTGTTAGTTTAAGCGTCACGGCTTATGTATCGGAAATTCCATAAGCTAGCTTGAGGGCGTTATTCGCCCTCTCTTTATTTCTAAATTGCCTATACAACTAATAATAGCATTCTACAGTACATCTCTTATTCTTGGGGAAACGTTAATAACACTGCATCAGTGGTGGCTCCAAGCGCAGAGAGTAAGCTCTAGGCGATATCAAGATTGGCCGGGATATCCAAATGAAAAAGGTCCAAATTGCATGCATGGCAGTTATACTAGCACTTGTTGCGGTAACATTCATCTCGACCCCCGTGTCGGCCGCGACAACTAGATGGGATTCACTGAATACATTAATGATAGATACCTACGATAATCCAGTATCCAATGGAGAAGGAGGATACTCGATTCCGGGAGCAGAAGCATCTCGTTTACTCCCAACATATGGCGCGATAACTATATTCAATGAACGAGAACTGCTTGATGACCGACCACCAATTACTGACCTAATAAAGGTACGAAACTTCACTAGGAAGCTACAATGGAAGAGCGGTGGAGAGGAATTCGAACGATATGGAGGATTTTCATCAAATATTGCAGGCGCAGTAAATATGAAAAATTCATATTATGGAGTCAAACTCTGGCAGCTTCTTGATGGAAATGATGATATTCCAGGTTTCAGCGATTTGGACGACATCAATGCTACTGCAGCATTGGTTTTTCTAAATAAAACGCAATCTGCTTCCGGTGGTTTTGGTATCTATGAAGGATTTTCTCCAGACCTCGTTTCCACATACCAAGCATTGTATATTCTTGATAAAATGACAGTGCTGAGTGGAGAGTCTTGGTCCACCTGGCTTAGGAATGAAACAGCAACAATAGAGTTCATTCTGAGCTGCAGAGAAGATAATGGATTCAAACTAAGTCCATCTTCTAGCATTGTTAGCTTGACAGCTTCAGCGGCAGGATTAATGGCATTAGATTTGCTTTCGGAATTATCTCAGATTCCAACTGATGAACAACAAGATATGAGAAACTTGATACTCAGCTTACAGGACACAGATGCAACTGATGGCTCTGTCGGAGGATTTCAAGAGTCAGTACTCACAAATGATACAAATCTTATGTCGACCTATCATGCGTTAGAGGCAATTGGTGTACTTGGTGGGATGTCCTCATTAGATGCATCGGCAATATCTCAATTCATTGCTGATTGTCAAGCCGCAAATGGTGGTTGGGGAATAGTTCCAGATCTTGAAGCAGGAACCCTGTTTTATGCAGGACTTGCTTTAGAAGCCTTGAGATTTCTTCATCCAGATGGTACATACCTGAACGTGATAAATGAAATCGATCCAAACAATCCGGATACTATCCTGATAGATTGGCGAATTCTCTTTGTCGTAATATTCATTATTGCAGCACTTGTGATTGCGTTAATTGCACTTCGACAGGACTAAGTGATGCATAGGTTTATCTCACCACTTGGTGAGATACGCCTAATTTAGCCTACAGTAGGGCTTTGCAGGTGTTAAGAATGCCCGAATTTGATGACATAGTTGATGAGGAGAATATACCACGATATCAACGTGGATTCGAGTGGTTCTCACATTTACTTAACACCGATATGGCAAAAAGACCATGGAAACGCCTGGGAATCTTTTCATTTTATGATGCACCTTTTGCAGCGAGTGATTTGTTATATCTGTCACCAAAGCAGGTTATGGCAATAATCGCAAAACAAACAAAGAAGAAAGAGAGTGGACTTGTTTTTGTCGCAGATGCCCTTGAACGTGCAGAAATGGGATTGAGCACGAAACAGGGTTTTAACCAGTTCATGGAAATCTTTGACAGTATGTTTCCCGATGCAGTCAAATATTATTTTGGGCCCAGAGAGTCCAATAGAACATACATGCATGATTATACTTCACTAAAAATCCCTCTCACATGGCTAATTAAACGACCAAATAGATTTGCAGAGGTTTTAGCTGATGCGTCTCCTGTAGGAGAAGATGTAGGTCCTGGAGATGCATCCTTTGAAGACATTGAAGGAATGCATGAAGTGCTTGTTGAAAAACTTGGACCCCCTTCTCTAACTGAGGAAGTCCTTGGAAAAATAAAAAGTACAGAAGCAAGCGAGTATGCAGGAGAAGCAGTTGGAATGATGACTGTATTCATCAGTCCCGCTACTGCAGTTACTCGAGGTGTAAAATATCTAGGGAAATTTGTAGGCTTGGTAAAAGATAGACGGAAAGCAGAAGTCAAAGAAGTATATCAGGAATGGTTGGAACGCGTAAAAACTGGCTACGCTATTGAGAATCTAAGGAAATTCTTTGATGAAGACCCAGATTATGATTCAGGGTTGACAAATGCTGTTGCAAACTTCAAACCAATTCTATTGATTACTGAAACCAGAGGAACTCTATACGATCTATTCTTACCACTTATTCTCCAACATCTTGTAGAAGATATCGGGTATATTCCCCCGCAATTCAGAAAAAGGAGAAAGCCTTCACGGGAAGAAACTGCAATTGGTACAGTCATGGATGTTGAGGAAGATTCTCTTACCTATGAAGACCTATCGGATGATGGTCTTCCTCCAGTCACAGATCAACTGATTCAATCAGTGATTGAGCGTCATGAAGAGGTCTCTGAAACATCTATCGATATTTCCGAGGACGAATTCGAGGGAAAACCAGAAACCATTCTCTTCTTAGATGCTGCAACTCACCTATCTAAATTCAGACGCTCTTTCAAGTTCGCATTAGGCATTCCTGAGAAATATCCCAATGTGTCAGTTGCTGCTTCATTCTTTACTAATAGAGATTCAATCACACAGACACTCCAAGATGGGGTCATGGAATATATGAGTGAAAGGGCACTTGTATTTGATTTTCACCCAACTCTCTTTGATATTGCAACATCACGAATGCCGATTTCGAAAAAGGCATGGCTTCAGGTTCGTCTTCAAGAGATGGAGAGGCTTCGATCTGAGGGAGGTGTGGCGTTCTTAGAATACTATGCACCAAGCAGAAACAATGAATGGTGTCTTAGGGTTGTAAGAAAACCCGATATAGGAGCAGTTAGAAGGATTCGTTCATGGCTACGGCATAGAGAGTGATTGGCCGCGCATGATTTCAGGTCTTTACAGAGCTGTGTGAAAAGTCAAGAAGAATTCACTTTATTTCAAATTGTTACAAATATTGATCAACGAATGTGCATGTTTGGAGAAAATTATTCTCATTCTATCTTGTTTTTGCTACCTGTTTCAGACTTTTCACACAGAGCCGGTCTTTACACAAGAGATATATTTCCAGTGGGATGCTAGGGTTAAGTAGTCCGGAGGAATACGAGTGAGCAATAAAGAGATGACTCAGGCACGAGTAATGAAAATCGAAAAGGGAAATGCTATCGCATTACCAGCTAGTTTTGTAGATGGCATATCCGAGAATTATGGCCTTGCTATCATGGTTGTTAAGGATAAGAATGTCAAAATATATCCTGTTGCCTCCAGTACAGTATACTACTTACGCTTGGGTATTGAGAAACTCAGTAAGAGCTTCCTTGAAGAGTTAACCTCGATTTTCGAGATAGCAGGACTTGAGGACATCCTCTTTACAAGCGGCATATGTCAGGCTGCAAACCAGTGTTTCTACGAATGCTACTTTACGCCTGAACAACTCAAAATAGAAATTCAAAATCTTGAAGCAAGACTCAACGGTATTACGGGCGTGCAAGAAGCTACTCTTAGAGAAGTGCCTCTAGACTGATAAGATTCGATCAAACATTTCTATTGTAGAGGTGGCTGGAATCCTCCGGAGTCCATATACAAGAATCAGCTTGAGAAACTTTAACGATGGTCGGGATAATCTGTAGAATCAGTAGGTTTCGTGAAGATCACCAGGACCTTCGATTACTTCTAGAATTACTGAATCATAGAGGAGAATTCAGGTACATCAGAGAAATTGATGTGGCTGAGTTCCACCCAGGCCATAAAACCAAGTTTGAGAATATCACTATTGGTGTCAAAACCAATGACACGTCTGAAGCAATCAATATGAAATCTGGGTCGCTTTATGTTGTTGATTCCTTGAACCATACCGATTCCATACCAAGTACATTTGAAACACTCATTGGGGATGTACTACCACTTGAAAATTCAGTTATCTTACGAATCAGCAATGAAGGATTGACTGTGGCTCGCTCCAGCGACGGGCAATGTGCAATGTATGTCGCGGAAGGAGAGAAATCAATACTGTTAGCTACTGAGAAAAAGTGCCTTTGGCGCGCAGGATTCTATGATATTCGTCCAATTGAGCCAAATGAAATCTATCATGTCCCTTGGAATGGAGATATCTGGAGTAGTTCGATACCTCGTCCAAATAGAAATCCATGGAGTGGTACCCAAGAAGAAGCCCTAGGGGAGTTAGAGGGCTATCTCAGAGAATCAATGAACACTATAAGAAATAGAAAATGTGGGGTTCTATTCTCGGGGGGTGTTGATAGTTCACTTATCGCTACCATTGCTCATGAAATAGCCGGTGAAATCATACTATTTTCTGCAGGTACACCAATTTCGGGGGACGCAAAACAAACGGAATATGCAGCTGATCTCTTGGGCATCGAACGCTTCTACACTGAACTATCACAGGAACTCGTTTGGAATATTCTCCCTGACGTCATCTATGCTGCAGAAACTTGTAACCGAATGGACATTGAAATAGCCATCCCATTTTTTGTTAGTGCTGGGAGCGCTAAGGAGAAGGGAGTTGAGCTTCTTCTATCAGGTCAAGGTCCTGATGAGCTCTTTGCAGGCTATGCGAAGCATGTTAGGCTATTTGAAGCCAAAGGCCCTCGCGCCTTGGAAGACCAACTTGTTCAAGAAGTTTCTGTGACACATGAGGCGAACATATCGAGAGATGAGCGTGTAATTGCAGTACACAACCTAAATGCATTCTTCCCATATTTGGACCAAAGATTTTCGGAATTAGCTCTTTCCATTCCAGCTGATTGGAAGATAAGACCAAACGAAAATCCGGAAAGAAAGGTTCTCTTTCGTCGTTTGGCGACAAGAATGGGTCTTCCTGAATCAATCGCTCATATGCCAAAGAAAGCAACACAGTACAGTTCAGGAACGACAAAGCTGCTTACAAAGTCGATAATATCACATGCTGGACTAAAAGAAGGCCTTTCGAAGAAGGAAATTGAAGCATCCTGCAAAGAGGTACTCAATGAAATTGGAAGACTTCTTGGATTTCCATCTGATTCACGAGATACAAATGAATCACAATATACTCTTGAAAACACATACAAATTCATGGAAAAACGAGGAATTATCCCCCAGCAATAAGTGGCAATACTACTACACTGTCATTTTCTTGAAGGACTGTATCGAGGTTCTGTCTTTCACCATCTACAAGAACAACGTGAGTATCAGATAGATTCAACTCAAGGAGAAGTTGTGCAACTGTTTTGGTTTCCGTAAGAACAATCTCTTGGATTCGTGCCTTTTCAATCGGGGTTGTCATTTCACTCACCAATCATTACATGGAATTCTTTGCTTATAGGCTTAATTCACATGGCAGTATCTGATTAGGGGAATAGTCGGCAAATTCCAAACTCAATGACGTCAGCAACAATAAATAAGACCGATGGATTTATTGTTTTTCGTCGACATCCGTAAATAGTAGATGCATACCTTCGGGAAAAGACGTTGACATTAGTAGAGCCAAACAACAAGCTCTATAAAGGGCGCGTTGAGAAAAATGAAAAAGCGACGATTAGTGTATCGGCAAATCACGTATTATATGATTGTAAAATACTAACTTGAGGAGAGAAGACACCATGGTTGGAATTATTGGATACGGAGTCTATATTCCGCGATACCGTATCAAGACAGAAGAGATATCCCGTGTGTGGGGTGAAGATGGCGAGAGACTCGCCAAGGGTCTCAGCGTTTTCGAAAAATCCGTTCCCGGACCAGATGAGGATGTTGCAACGATATCTGTTGAAGCAGCTCGTAATGCGATGAAATACGCAGAACTGGATCCAAGGGACATCGGAGCAGTGTACGTTGGTTCTGAATCACACCCATACGCAGTGAAGCCAACAGGAACAATAGTTGCAGAGGCAATCGAATGCACATCTGAGATTACATGTGCGGATTATGAGTTTGCATGCAAAGCTGG
>JARGGA010000663.1 GCA_029210805.1 Candidatus Thorarchaeota archaeon | reverse complement strand
AGCATCCGATCACAAATGGACACTAATCGCATTATACCTTGTGACTTTGATTATGAGAGCTTCTTTCTACCTTACAATAGCGGTCATTCAGAGCAACTCATACATGGGCGGCATCCTCGAAGATTGGCAGGCGGCAGCAGTTCTAATTGTGTACCCTATAGCGGAGCTATCAACTGTATCAATTTTTGGATCTTACAGCGATAAAATTGGACGAAAGCCAATCCTTGTTGTTAGCTTGTTCATGACGGCCATTACTGCATTTCTTTTTGCCATCAATTTCATTGCAGTCCTCGTGATATTCTTCGGGATTCTCTTTGGTATTGCAATTGCAGCCAAAGTCACCACAACATTGTCGATAATAGCAGATACTTCGTCTGAGGATAATCGAGCTCGACTCATGGGGTATTACGACTTGTCCACGCTAATGGGATTAGCAGGTGGATATGGAATGGGAATTCTCTTGCTTCAATTTGGTTTTGAAGCAACTCCACTTCTACTTGCTGCAGCAATTGCATGTGCTATCTGTGGCATTGCTGCATACTTGATAATCAAAGAAACCAGACACATTTCCACGGAAGAAGTTAGTGTTATGCGGCTTTTAAAGCAAGTTGCCAGTGATAAAAGAATTCAAAAAATGCTGCCCGTTTACGTTCCCATTATTTCTCTCTACGGATTATTAATAGCAAATGTAGAATCAATCATTGAAGAGCACTTCTCATTCAGTGATATGGAGCTGATCGTTTTATTTGCAATTCTGGGCGGATCCCTAGTTCTTGGAATCGTTGTGAATGGTCATCTTTCGGACCACTTCAAAAAACGAAGGCCGTTCATTGTGATAGGGCTCATCAGCTTCGGAATACTTGCATATCTTCTAGTTTCTAATGCGGAGAATTTCACAGCCTTATGGGCTATCTGGCCGATCATTCCAATTTTTGGATTTACTGCTGGAGCGTTTCCACCAGCTGCAATGGCATATCTTACTGATGTCTCTGAAAAGGAATCCCGCGGAAGTACGATGGGAGTATACAGTATTTTCTTCGGGTCCGGTATGATAATAGGACCCGCAGCAGGATTATTCGCATACGGCAACTATGGACTATTTGGTTTGACAGTCCTTATCCTGGTTATCATTGTAATTGCTTGTATTGGGACATACTTCATGCCCGAAGTAACATTTACTGATGAAGATGAAGTATCTATCAGCAATGCATAGAAGACAAGTAAGTAAGAGTTAATAGAGACTAGAGCTGTAAAACAGTATAAGCTCTCATCGGGGAGATAAGCCATGGTTAGGCTAACAACTATAAGTAATCTATTTGCAGGAATTGGAATAGCAGTGATTGCCGGGTCAGGTGGTTTCTGGGCATTTCTAAATTGGATAGCTCTTGCTCCAAGCGAAACAGGGGCTTGGAAGATTCCATTCTATCTTTGGCTTGGAGGAGCCGCAATTCTGGCTCTTGTAATTGTGTTGTCCGCCATCACAACATTCACTGAATTAACTG
>JARGGA010000662.1 GCA_029210805.1 Candidatus Thorarchaeota archaeon | reverse complement strand
AGGCTTCCAAGTCAAAATACGTAATATGCTGGCTGGATGATGAAGGTGAGAGATGGCCTGAGCATTGGCCCGAACTCATCTCTCTTCGAGATTTCTTCATTCAGGAATAAAGATGCAGATTATGGAGAGCTGTTGGTGTTCGGTATAGAGGAATTGAAGCATACCATTGAGGTTACAAGCACCACAGTTGAATGTCCCGTTAAAGGCTGCAATGAATTTGTGGAAAGACAAAGAGGTTCTTTTAAGACAGAAAACAGGTTCAGATGTCCAAAGCATAGGATCGTAATTTCACCATCAACCTTTGAGTATCCAAATGAGCTTGACAATCTGCTTTGGAAAGATACTGAAGACCTAGAACTACTTCATAGAATAATGAAAAAGAAAAGAGAGAGTCGGATGGCTCGAGATAATAGCGAAGATGCTCTCAGTTGGAATGTCTTTAGATTTCTCGAAAAGAATAGTCTAGTCGAGGGATTCCTGGACTCGATTACTAGAACATCACCTAAATCATCTGATGTGATTTATTGGTCATACAATCAAGGAGAAGGTTCTGATTGGTCTCTTCTGAATAGAGCAAGAAGAGAGTTTGGCGAGAGGATATCCAGAGGTTCAGAGCCTGACATTATCATCACAACTGATAATGCACTATTCATTATCGAAGCAAAATTGACTGCTGGAAATACGACAGTTCCAAGTAATCCCAGCTACTCCAAGAAATATGAAACTGGCGGCAATAATTGGTTTTCAAGGGTATTTGAATCAGAATACAGAACAGTCGCAATAGCTGAGAAGAAGTATGAATTGATGCGCTTCTGGCTACTTGGAACATGGATGGCAGAACAGATGGATGTTGATTTCTATCTCATCAATCTGGTATTGACTGAGAGAGAGTTGGATATAGAATCCATCTTCAAGAAGCATATCAAAGACAATCAACAAAGACACCTTCTGAGGATAACATGGGAGAACGTCTACGAATACATATTGAAGAGTGGTCGATATAGGAACAGAGAAGAAATGGCAAGATATTTTAAGAACAAGACACCTGGTTACAGCGCAAATGGAAGATTACTGAAGGCATTTTCAATACATTATGGAAAATCCTTCCATTAGCATACTGGGTTTGATAATATGGGAGTGGTTCAGATGAGTAACAATATCGATGTCATGTATCGACTAATCTGGAATGCAAACGGATGGCGAGCTCCTTCTGGAGGGTTCATTGAAGCTGATTACACTTGGGGTTCCCAACATGGTTTTGGTCACGAGGAGTGGTGCTTTCAAACTAAGGATGCTCTCTATGGCTATGTGTATAGCTATGTGTTCTCAAGACCTGCAAGAGTAGCGGAAAAGAAAGACAAGTTCAGAGTAGCGTTTTACTCAATATCCCCAGAGGGCAAATGGTATCTGGTTGGTGAATATGCAGAAGCTGAGATAACAACAAAAGCGGATATATCAAAACTGGACAAGTACTTTGAGTCGGAAGGAATCTATGATGAACGCACCGAACAGG
>JARGGA010000661.1 GCA_029210805.1 Candidatus Thorarchaeota archaeon | reverse complement strand
ATGTGACCACAAGTATGAAAAGAAACCATGTACCCGTTATCTCGTTAAATAGTTCGGAGGAAATCATTGCAGATGGAAGAAACCAACTACATCGGTTATGACAACAAACAGATGTTCATGAGATTGTGGGAACCGGAGGGTGATTCCAAAGCCATTGTTATAGCACTTCATGGACTTGGGTCTCACAGTGGACTCATGTCCTTTCTAGGAGAATCTTTTGCGAACAGGGGCTATACATGTTATGCACCGGATTTGCGTGGATTTGGCCAATATGATGGGAAGAAGGGCCATATCGAAAGCTTCGACGAATATGTAAAAGATATCGAAGCAATCATTGCTCAACTCAAGCTCAAACATTCCGACCAAAAATTCTTCCTCTATGGTCATTCCTTTGGTGCTCTCCCGATTATCCATTATGTAATCAAAGATGCATCAGAAGTAGAAGGAATTATGATTCCTTTCCCTGCAGTATCCGAACGCCTTGAAATTGATGGTTTTCGAAAAACCTTCGCAGGAGTGCTATCTAAGGTAAATGCAAAGATGCTATTTCCAAATGGATTGAATTTCGATCTGCTAGCCACCAACCCTGAGGTGGTGAAGCGGAACCGAGAGGACCCTATTCGGTTTGACAAAGTAACTGGTCGATTTGCTGTAAAGGGTCTTAAAGCTAAAGATGAGGCATATCTTAATGGCGCAAGGATTTTGCTCCCAGTTCTGGTTCTTCAGGGTGGCGATGATCAGATAACGATTCCCGAGAAGAATAAGAAGTTCTTTGATAGTATCTCCTCAGAAGATAAGACATGGAAGCAATATGATGGACTTTATCATGACCCGTATGAAGATGAAGGTGGAGAAGAAATGCTTAACGACCTGCTGGCTTGGCTAGACGAAAGGGCAAAATGATTCACTTTTCAGCATAGTAGTACATTCCTTTGCAAAGTGCCATGCTTAAATTAAGGTAATTTTCTCCTTACATGGCGTTAAGTTGAAACACCATAGCAATAGAGCAAGCAGCAGAAAGATGTCCCCAGAGTACATTCAACTCTAGGAAACCCTTTTATGCTTCTCACAAGTTCGACGCGCCAAGTAGTGAGATGGCTATTGTAGAGTCCGTCTTAGACAAAGAGAGTGACATTAGATGAACACCTTACAGAAAAGCTTTACATTTCTCCTAGTCCTTCTGATGCTGACTAGTACCGCAACACAGACAGCATATATGGGAACTACACCTTCTGTGGCGGTTACTCAGAATCCGCCTAACACGATAGCAGCTACAGATTTGATTGTCGTAAATAATACAATCAACTACGCTCAGGCATTTAACGATGATGACTTCGAGTTTTTTGTCTATAATGGCTCACTTCAAGTGGCAACTGCAAATGTTACACTCTACAATGTCACTGATGACACAAAGTATGATTCAAAGCTTACTGTTGGTGATGGATCCGCACTCTTCTTCAATGTTACCCCCGGTGTCTACGAATGGAACGTCACTTGGTCCGGTGTGTCTAAGA
>JARGGA010000660.1 GCA_029210805.1 Candidatus Thorarchaeota archaeon | reverse complement strand
AGACTATCTCTTCGTAGTCGCAAGGATCGATGAACAGGATTTGCTTGGAACCGCTGCAACTCTAAGTGTTGCCAGAAAGCTGCAGGTTCCTGAGATTCGTATTGTAATCAATAAGAAACCCGCAATCTACGAAGATAAAGCCATTATCAAGGAAGTAGAAAATAAATTCAAGGCGAGAGTTGCAACTATCATTCCACTGCTGCCACTACTCATTGAAGCTGGTAGTAGGTACATCGTGACGCTTAGACATCCCGAAAGCGAATTTGCGAAATGCATGCAAGATTTGTATCGCGTAATGAGTTAATTCAGAATATCTATGAAATAAACGAATGCAATACTAGCCACTATTAGAATGAATGATACAGCTAACAGCAGGAATAGGAGGAACCCCTGAGACTCGGAATCATGTTCTGAATATATTCTGGATGTCATTATTTCTTCATGCTTATGTACGCAGAGAAAGGTAATATTCTCTTTGTATCATGCATCAACCTACATACCAAAAGATTTCTATCAGCCTTGAAAGATGAATGGCATCTGAATGGAGATAGAAACATGTCCATTGAAGTTCGATTAGCGACTGCCAGAGATAGACAATTAATGAAGGAGTTCTATTCACGAGAAGGTTTGGATTTTCAAAGCCTCGCCAGTAGATTGACTCAATCACCAGGTGGAATGGCAAAAGAAACAATGTTCATAATTGCAGTTACTTCGGATACGGTTGTTGCGGCCCTTCGTTTGGATATAGGGCTAGATGTATCTGTTGGGAAAGTGGGTTTGGTGCAGCATTTCGAAATTGAAGATTATTTAGAGTCTTCAGATCTCGGAACCCGAATGATACAGAAGGCAGTCGAATTATCTGAGGAGAAAGGACTTAGATACCTAGATGCACTTGTACCAGAGTCAAGGAAAGATGTAATTAAATTGTACCACGATTCAGACTTTGGGGAGAATCATAAAGAGGTATTACTCAGAAAGGATTTCCGACCTCGGATTTTCTAAGTCACAAATCGGATATACCCAGATTTTCGATGGTTTCTTGAGTTGGTACTCCACGAGAATCCCATCCTAGTAATTCATAGTATCGGTCCAGTCCTGCTTGAAGATCTGCTTCACTCTCAAATGCACGCATTCCTTTTGTAGGCCCGTGAGTTTGAGGTTCCCAAAATCTAGGAGGTATCGTATCATCAGCTCGAGTAATTCCTTCTCGCGTGTTGAACAAACGTATCAGGGTTTCAATACGACGTCCAAATTCGTTTATGATATCCTCATTATATTCTAGCCCACTAGCGCCGTTAAGTAAGCGAATCATTTGATTCATTCTAATAGGAATTCGATTAGTGAAATGACATATTTCAAGAGAGTCTTTGAGAGTCTTCTCAAATCTCCCAGGTAATAACAATTCAACCATTGGTACAACAGAAGTATCAGGAGGCGCGGAGGTAGGAGGCCATCCTCTCAAATGGCTGGCACCAATATCACCTGTTGCATAGAGTAGTCCCTGTCCCAATCGACCA
>JARGGA010000092.1 GCA_029210805.1 Candidatus Thorarchaeota archaeon | reverse complement strand
TATCTATTCAATGTCTAGATTTGTCGCGATTTTGGGTGGCAGCTGCCTACCCCTCATCCATAATATCTCTCTACCTGTAAGGAATATCCCAGATACCAAACTCGAAGATTCTCCATGGCTGGCTGATATTACACTTAGACAAGCGGAGGAAGATGATCTTAACCAATGATGGAACTTCTTCAAGAAGAAAATCAGAAACTCCTGGTAACTTCCGTTCGTGATGAGCAACTATGGAAGATTCAGGAACGCCTTAAGATGAATGTCTCTATGCCCCTCGAAACAATGGTCTTGGAACGTAAGGGGGCCATCGATGGATACTTTCGCATTAGCACAAAGGAGAAAGAGGTTCACGAGTTTCGTATTAGCACTGCAGTCGTAGATGAGGCATCATTCCGAACCTACGATATAGCAATGAGAGCCCTCTATTACTTCCGAGACGAAGCGAAGAAACACAGTGAGCACATATTGGAGCTCCCTGGAAACGTATGTTCCAATCTTGGGATTCTTGCATTGGATTATGGAGGAACATTGTCGCACGGGTGGAAGTATCAGGTTCGGATTCCAGACGTATGCCGCTTATTGAACAAGACCCGTCCTGTTTTTTCTAGACGTCTTAAAGGTACAATGTTTGAAGGCCTAACTAGGGAGATCATCATCAATACGTATAGAACCTGCTACAAACTCACCTTCCAAAGTGGGGAATTGATGCCCATTGAGGACATTGGAATGCAAAAGACTGATAGCTACATGGAGATTAGAGTTCCGCCTCAGGGATTTGTACGACTTATCCTCGGGGAATTTACAATAGATGAACTGAAGAATCAGAACGTTGATTTCATTGTTCGCAGAGGTTACAGGACCCTACTTGAAACTCTATTTCCAAAGAAAGAAAGCTACATACATCATTACTTTTGCTGAAACCAGAAGCCCTGGTTGAATATTCAGAGCTTCAGTTTTCAGTGATTTTCAATCAATCCAAATCCGGAATGGTTATCGAAATAGAGAAATCGGTGCCACAGGGGCAACTTGCATTGATTGGATACTTGTCAGGTGTATCCATTGAGATTTCAGCTCCCTGTAATGCGGCTTTGTCAATCATGGTTTGCATGTTATGAACCATGTATTTGGCAAAACCTGTCACTATATCTGGGATTGAAATGTCGTTGATCCAAAACACGTACTGATTACAATCATCATTCGGGCATGAAGACAGTAAGACTCTGGTGGCATCACCACAGTTGCTACAAGTTAAATCCGTATGATGGTAATCTGGCGCATCTGGAGCTGGCAGTGGGAGCTTGTTCTCTGTTCTACATCTATAGCAAAAATATTGGAAATCGACTATATTCATCTCATCCTTGCGTTTTTCTGATGAGGGCCATTCATCAGCATTATTCTAAACCCCCTCATCATCCCAAAAAAGGGTGTTGTGTATTGGCAGTTCTTGATTTCTAACGAGTAAATAAGGGCAGAAAAGGAGTTTAGCTTGGAAGTGAAAATGATATGCAGGTACACCCAACAGGAACCAAACTTGTTTCCCTACTGCTAGTTTTCCTATCCGAGAATTATGAACATAAATTCGGTTCCTGTGATGCATGCAGTACTAGTTTGCCTTAGTATGGGAAGATCTTTCTGATTGGTCAGAAATGGATTTGCTTAGAGTGTGTTATGAAACGAATCAATGGATGGGATTAGGTGTAATATTCTCCCAAGCCGAACAGTGAAAAGCAGATTGTACTCTTCACATCTTGGTGAAAATTTTGAAGCGCAGGATGCAACCTCATGTGAGAGTTGGAGAAGGAGATGTGCATGAGATTGTTCTCATTGCTGGTAACCCTGATAGAGTTCCCATAATCGCATCGAAAATGAAGGATGGAGAAGAAGTTGCTAGGTATCGAGGAATCCTGACATACAGAGCATACACTCCTGGTGGTGTACCTGTAACGATATCCGGAACTGGTATGGGCACTCCTACAACTCATATTTGTATAGAGGAATTTGCCAAACTTGATGCTAGGGTGTTCATCCGCATTGGAACGTGTGGAGGCATTGCTCTTGACGTAAAAACAGGTGACGTTGTAGTCCCGACAGCATGCGTGAGAGATGAACGAACAAGTCTCAATTACGCACCTATGGATTATCCTGCTGTCGCCTCACCAATATGGTATAATGCACTCTATGACGAGATTGGCAAGCTACTCCCTGCAGATAGAGTTCATTCCGGTATTTGTTTGACTAGTGATGTATACTATGTAACAGCTGAAAACGATAAACTGGACGTATGGACCCGTGCGAATGTCAAATGCGTAGAGATGGAAGCGTCTCTTCTCTTTGTCTTTGCTCAGACAAAAGGACTGCAGGCTGCCGCTATTTGTGCATCTGATGGCAATCTGCACACCGGACAAAAGGGCGAACAAAAGGATTCAACTGAAAAATCTGGTGAACAAGATCCCCTCCTTGTTGAGGCTGTGGAAAAAGAGATTGAGGCTACTGTGAAAGCAATTGACAAAATTCATGCTATGAAGTAATCTTGGAGCGTGCTACTGGTATCTTCAGAATGGTGAGTGCAAATGACAGCGAAAGGAGATAACGATGGGTCTACAACTCCTAAATCCTACCTGATTATGAAAGCAAGTGCAGAGGAGGCACTAAGTCTAGCAGCAGAATGGTGGGAGAACAAAGAAGTTCCAAAATACATTCATGTTCGAATGATTGAAAGAACCGACCTTGAGGCATTTGTGGAACTCTACAACAAGTGTTTCCTTGCCTCTCCAGACCCCTTCAGACTTCTTACTCTGGAAGAAGCACAACGCCTAGATTTTGAGGGTGTGTTTGTTGCTGAGATGTGGGATACTTACTCTGGGTTTATTGCATGTTTCGTGGAGAAAGATGAAAACTCTATTTACGGGGAAATCACGGGAATCGGAGTGCTTCCAAGCAGGCGCCGAAGAGGTGTAGCTACCGCGCTGATACGATGCGCTTCTGAGTACTTCATTGATGCAGGTGTTGAAGATGTATATTGTGAAGTATTCGAAGATAACGCTCCGTCACAGATGTTGATAGCCTCCTATGGTTTCAAGGAAGTGGGTCGAAGGGATATTCCTGGCATCACAGCTCCAAGCGAAATTGAATCCATATCTCCCCGCGGAGGTAAAATCATGAGAAGGCTGGGATTACGACCAATGGGCAGCTAGCTTTGATTTTGTAGGGATTTGGTACATTCATTAAAAAACGTCAAACCTAAATTCATTTGATGTCAGTACTATCCCGTGGTGCTCGGATTGACTGGGCGAGGATTTGGAGGACATAGAAGCAGTTGATATACGACGTAGTGGTAGTAGGTGCAGGACCCGCTGGCTCAATCGCAGCTTATGAGCTAGCGCAAGCTGGTTATCGGACCCTGATACTGGAGAAATTTGCTCTCCCACGTGATAAGCCCTGTGGGGGCGCGGTGATGTATCGCGGTGTCAAGATTATTCATGGTAGAATTCCCCATGATGTAATTGAACAGAAAATATTCGGCCTGAGATTTGTTTTACCAAATGGAAATGATGCTGAATTCACCTCTGAAAAGTTGATTGGAATAACCGTACATCGTAGTCGATTCGACGAGTTCTTGGCAAGACGAGCTGAGAATGCTGGTGCAGAACTAATAGAAAGAGCTCGAGTTATCAATGCTAAGACTGCAGCGGATTTCGCAAGCGTAGTAACGTCAGATGGCCATGAGTACAAGGCAAAATTCGTAATTGGCGCAGATGGGGTAAACTCCATTGTGAGTCGCTCCCTTGGTCTAAGGCCTCAGAGAAAGGATCCCTATAAAGTTGGTCTTGGAATGGAAGCCGATTTCGAAGTTGGTAAAGAAGGTGTTCTTTCTGCAATGCGGGGGAATCCTTCAATACTTGAAATCATCCCCGTTGAAAACCGAGTTAGTTATGGCTGGGTCTTTCCAAAACAAAAGCACCTTGCAATTGGAGTAGCAGGACCAAGTGTTCACATGCATCCATTACGACCAATCTTCAACAACTTCATCAAGAGAATGGAAGAACGATTAGGACTCGAGCTTGTTCCCGAAAAACGTAGGACCTACTTTTTGGGAGGCGACGGTCTTGGGAGCAAGAACATTGCACGACGTGCCGTGCTAATTGGTGATGCTGCTGGATTTGTTGACCCCATGATGGGAGAAGGGATTGCATATGCGATGAGGTCTGGTCAACATGCTGCATGTGTGATTGATACCTGTCTGAAAACCAACCGTTGTGATGAGAAGAGATTGTTACAGTACCAACGGTTATGCAATGATGAGTTTGCAGACAATTTCAATATGGCTGCGAGGGCTGGTCTAAAAGGGGCTTCCCTTGCTGAGATTATGTTGCCACGTGTGAGTGGTCACAAACTAGCATCAGATATTATGGCTGGTATAGCCCGAGGTGAGATGGGGTATTCAGACATACCCATAGAGGTATTGCGGCGATTGCCCAGAGAATTACCCAGAATTGTTCGTCAAGTCGTTCGGGCAAGAATCAATGGCGCTTCTTGAAAAGGTTCATAGGGAGTTTTGATTCTCATTCAAGCATGGTGAGAATTGTGCGTATGGCACTGATAGTCATCACATTGATTCTATTTACACCCATTTCACTAGTGTCTGCGCAGACAACCTATTCCCCTTTATTTAATGGGGAAAACGCATACGATTACCTTGTAGCTCAATGCGATTTCGGTCCTCGACCACCCGGATCGAATAACCTCTCAGAGTGCCGTGAATACATTGCTGATACACTAACAGCACTTGGATGGAGTGTTTCTCTGCAGAATTTCACATACCGCGAAGTAGAGTGCTCCAACATTATTGCATCTTGGCCAGTACAAAACGCTTCAATTATTATTCTAGGTGCACATTATGATACACGACCTCATGCAGATCAAGAATCCGATCCAGATAACAGAACGCTTCCAATTCTTGGAGCAAACGATGGAGGAAGTGGTGTCGCTGCACTTCTTGAACTTGCCAGTGTCTTGCCAGAAGCATCTCGCTCTTCTGTTGAAATGGTATTCTTTGATGCAGAAGATTCAGGATATATTGATGGTTGGGATTGGATAGTTGGATCTACCTACTACGTTGATCAGATGTCATCGGCGAAGATTGCAAGTGTATCTGCGATGATATTGCTTGATATGATTGGTGACACAAATCTTCGAATCCCTCGCGAAGCAAGCTCAACCGATAGTCTGCAAGATACAATCTATTCCCTCGCTGCAGAGCTTGGACATGATGATATCTTCCCTGACATATCCGGATCATCAATCCTTGATGACCATCGTCCTTTCCTTTCCGCAGGGATATCATCTGTGGACTTGATACATACCCCATTCCCTTGGACTTGGCACACGTTACATGATACACCCGAGCACTGTAGTCCAGTCAGTCTTGAGGCAGTAGGCCAAGTTGTTGAAACTTTCATAATCGAGATGACCACCACAAACTCGACGTTCACAACTGACCCATCGGGTGATTACACTCTGCTAATCATTGCTGTTTTGATAATTGCTCCAATCGTAATCATCTGTTTCTATAAGCGGAAGTAGATGTTACACACTTTTTAACGTACAATCACCTATAGAAGTTGAGAGTCATGGTGATTGACCTTGGAAAAAAACGTGCTATACAGACCTTCAGGCCAGCGTCCCCCTCCAATTACACATATCGCTGTGAGCCCAAAAGGAAACCGCATTGTATGTGGTACCACTGATGCACGTATTGTTATAATCAACTCAAAAACTGGAAAAGCAATTAGAGCCATGAATGGGCATGAATCACTAATCTCTTCCCTCTCGTTTATCCAGGGTGGAAGCCACATTCTTTCGTCAAGCTGGGATGCAACAGCTCGCATTTGGAGTAGCACAAACGGTACGCAAGATGATGCGGTTTTGAACCATTCTTCGGAAATCAAATCCTTGGCTGTACACTCCGAATCATCGAAAGGAGCAGCTGGTGCTCGAGATGGTCTACTGAAAATCTTCTCATTGAACAGTTTGAAATGTATCCGGAATGTTGCGGCACATCAGAAGGACATATCCGCACTTGCATTTACATCTGATGGATTAAGACTCATAACCGCGTCTTGGGATGGTTGGGTGAAATTATGGGACCTCAGCTCATATGAGATCTTGAAGAATGTAATGCGCCAAAAAGAGAGAATTCGTTCAATGGCTCTCTCTCCTGATGATTCCAGAGTATACCTTGGTTTTCATAATGGCATCATACGATCTGTTCTTCTTGAGAATGCACGTGACAAAACTGAGTTAAACGGTCACAAAGACATTGTGAGTGCATTGGCTATTGATCCAACAGGTCGACTTCTTGCTTCGGGTAGTTGGGATCGCACTCTGCGAATCTGGGATATTGCAAGTGAGAAAGAACTCCAAACTCAGAAACTTGGGACAGGGATATCCGCCTTGGGATGGAATCCCAAAACGCTGGAGTTATACTCTACAGATTTTTCAGGCTCCCTGATATCTTGGAAGATGGATAATTAGGATTCTGGCAATCTAATGTCAATGTTTAGATACCCTTCTCTATTCCTTGTAAACCGAACTCTTTGTATTTTACGCTTACCAGAGGCAATTTGCTCAAGAATATCTATCTCTCGATTTCTGCTTCGTTTGTCAAATGGAATCGGTACCTCTTGACCACCGAGGGTCAAAAGAGTTGCTCCCCCTGTATCAATATTGACTAGAAACCCGGATACTATCATTACTCCCTGCTTGAAGTGAGGAATCTTGTTTCGCATACTCACAATCATTTTTGATAGCTTCCTGTATCTGGTAATTTCCACTGATGCGGTTTTGATAACATCGCTGACATATTGATGAGCAAATCTCTCAGTGAATTCTTGTAGTAGTTCAACTGGGTTCTTGTCAGATTCACCAATAATTCGAGATATTATAGCGAAGGGGAAGCGACCTCCGAAAACGATTTTGCCATCCGCTTCTTCAGCGTCAACCTCTTTATTGTAGACAAAGCGGTCTCTTATGTCCGCATAGAGAGCATCATATGCAGCCCTTGGACTTGCGAGATGTCTCTTGAAAATCGTCTTGATTGCATAATTTGTGGCGTTAGCATACGTATCAAGATTATAATCAACGATATCCTGTTTATCACGAGTGAGGATTACACTGAGCGTTTTTACTATCTTTACAGGTATGTCAGACATTGGAACCCCTTTGACTTGGCCTTCATACTTGCCTAATCAATTTAGCTCTCTTTCTATCACAATCTCTGCGCGATAAATCGTGCCTCACCTATTCCTCTCTGAACACCCGCAGGCAACAGGTCGAAGGCTCCATATTTTAGCATCACTTCTTCGTAAAATACAGGTTCGCACTCTCTAATCTTGGCCATCAACGAACCACCCGTTTCTACTGGATTTCCTTGAAGTGCAAGCAAAGCTGTGCCAATCATTGCCAATGATCGTCGCATCTCCAGAATAGCGAGTTCGAATTCCCCATTGATTGTAAGCGTCTGTGAACCATAGTAGTGCCTTTGTGCCTGCGAAAGATGAGCTCCAACAGGAGAGTCCGGTGCAATGTCTACACTCTTCTCAAATCGATCTACTGCTTTTTCTAACCACTTCTGCACGTCTTCTAGGATGGCTAACATTTCTCCCTCGTCTAGTCCTTTTAGTCTGAACGTACGTAGAATGAGCTGATACGTCATCGGGTCAAGCATTCTCACATCGGAAAGGACCTCAGATGGTTTAATTATATTGAAGAGATTATTCTTCATCAGAACTAATCGTGCAAGGTCAAAGATACCTCTTCTTGTCTCATGAACTGCACTGACAACATCGTCTGACGAAAGATGAGCATCTGCTTGCTTGAACTTGGTTTCTGCATGGTCCTTTATTCTTTCCATATTACTTTGGGGCCATGAATACGTAGATGCCTTTTCCAACCAAGTTTTCAACATCCCCTCCCTATCAAATTCCACACGCCCCCCTTTCAATCTGCTAATGACACCGGCGACTGTGAAAGCATGATCCTCTTTATCATCAAAGATTTCCTCTATCTTAGCTGGGGTTATGAAATCCATATCTATATTGACTCCCATGTGTTCCGCCATCAACCTCGCTGGTGCCTCTTCGCCCTCCCAGATGATGACCAAATCAAGGTCTGAATTTGCAGTTGCGGTCCCCTTGACAAATGATCCATACGTGAAGATGCCTATCACTTCATCTCGTTTCTTCCATTCATCTACGGTGTCACTTAGAGCGGCCTGGAATTTTCGATGAACATCCATCATTGTTTCTCTATCATCCTTACACAATGTGTACTCTCAGCATGTATTTCACAGAATATGAATCTACATCCGACCTACCCCATTTTCCTGTTATATTCACAATGAATCAATCATACTCTATACAATAAAATCGTCAAGGACGGTGTCGACGTAGACTATAACCAATGATGATTATTGCTGACACGGCGTAGACAATCCAAAGGGCAAGATATGAGTCAACTGGCATACTCCAAAATGGGTAATCTATAGCACCAAGCAAATGAGGAATGTCTGTAGTGATAGAATCCACACCTAGGCACCATAATTGTGAGAATCTGAATTCTGCATTCACGGTCCAGGTATTCACGATGATGCCATTGGATTCTATGCTGTAGAAGAACTGTATACTTATTTTAATTCAGAAATTTACCGGAGAGTTCACCGTTGGTTAGAATATTGTGCATCAATCCGTTGTGCAGTCTTTTTGATAACTGGTGGCACATCCATCATCGCAAAAGGTGTATGTTTTTCCATCAATCTGTTTTTTCAATGCCTTTCCTTTACCTAGAGGGTCTCCACAGAAGGAACAGATGTCCTTCATATCAGTATCCACGCCACAACATGGTGTTAGAACAGCTTTTTTGAGTTCTCTTTGAATTTTCAAAAATTCCTCATTGTCTGAGAGGAATATATATGACATTCCAGTTAGTAGGTCGCTAAGCGCCGTAGAGTCAACCTCAACTTCCTTGAGATGTGCTGTTAAATATCCACTTGCATCGTCTATCATTGCTACCTGTTTAACTAAGAGGTCTTCGAGTCGATTTCTTGTTGAATCAGACATTCCTACTTCAAAACCCTTCTCGAAGAGAGTCAAGTACAAATCGACTGTTTCACCACTCATTTTGGCGCTAGATACAACAAACACTTTGGCGGTACGACGATAATAGACTCCCCTCTTACTGGAAATCTCGTTCCCATCATCATCAAACTCCGGTTCAGGATACTGTTCAATGAGTCCTTGTTTTCGAAGCTTTGGAAGGTGATAATAGCAGTTGTACTTTGACACTTCTACTTCCGGGATGAAATCTTCAATATAATTGACAATCTCTGGTACGGTCATCCAGAATCTCTTGGCAGGCCATTCTTCTGTAACTGTTGTTTTGACAGTTGTTCCATCTTCTCTGATTCTTTCCTCAGTCTTAGTTTCTACTTTGATTTCATCGGCTCCATTTCTCATTGCAACAAGTATTGCACGTCTGACTGGATCCAGAAAAGAATCAACCAATTCTGGCTCCGTGATTGATGCATAGCTTCGAACTTTGGTTGTAGGAAGATTAGGGATTGAATCTGGAGTCATTTTGAGGTCACTCTGCAACAAAGAACAGCTAAAAATCAATATAATAGGTTTACGCTCCTTACCTATCTCTCTATAAAGTGTAATAACTCGTTGTCTATGAGTGAAAAGTTTATAAGTAAGTGTAATAGTTACACTTATTGTAAGAAAAGTGCGAGCCGTACACCTTACGGGGTGAGGGACGCGCTTCCTACGAGGTAAATAATCATGGCATTAAGTCTCTTCAAACGAAAAGCAAAGGGTAAGTGGGAATGCGTCGAGTCCAAACATCGCGAGGTCGATATATCAGAGACCTTCGTGAGAAATGTTGGAACCTTCGTAAGGTAATTCATAACCTTCTCCTTCTATCTCTATCCGTACACAATATACTATGGGGGCGTCGGACTCTGGACGTACGGCGCCTCCATAACTCTTCTTTTTTCTTAGATTCTTGTTCAATCACAATATTGCAATTTCTGGCGATTTCTGCCTGCGTGAACGACTGTACCTTATCTGAACTCTTCTTAGGACAATAAAATCGACTATTGCGACTCCTGCCAAAGGTATCATCTCCAATGCAGAGAATTGCGGTAACATACCAACGTGTATCATGACTAGATCTCTAATTGCGTCTGTAGAGCTGTCCAAGTCATTCCAGTCACTCTCCTGCGCCATCAGAACAGCACCAACACTTGCGAGTCTGACGAATCCCAGCTTGCTTTCTGGACTAAAGAAGCATTCAGATGTGAACCCGATTGTTGATCCACCGTGGCCGTAAAGTCCGTAGGAAAATACGTCGATACCCAGACCGTAACCCTTCCAACGTGGTTCTTTTCTAGGGTTGCTAACAGCTACCAAAAACCCTTCCTCAAAGAGATGTTCAAACTGTGGGCATAAAAAGAAGGAGCTATCCCTTT
>JARGGA010000659.1 GCA_029210805.1 Candidatus Thorarchaeota archaeon | reverse complement strand
ATCTTGGTTCTCTTCTCACCATTATCAGTCATCTCTGTTGGATGTTCGTTAATTCTATCCTTCACTCTTATATTCCCAATGAGTGGTTCCATAACTTGGATGCAATTTGAATCACTTTGGGATTTCGTTTCACTTGCTATCGCCATTTCAGTTGGATCAGTTCTTTCAGGATGGAATATTTTCAATTTCATGCTACCATCAAATCCCGTGTTAGTACTTGGGTGGTGCTTCACATGCTTCTCAATTGTATCCGTTCCTATTACATTCCATGGTGAAAGAAAGCAAGAACTCCAAACGGGCGATAGAATTTCACACATGGCCTGGTTACCCGCGGTTCCAGGTGTCACCATGCTAGGATTTGCATACGCGCTTCTTTTTGGATTTGCTCCACCGTTTCAGCTAGGCGTGTCACTGTTCTGTTTTGCATTCTCATCAACCGTGTTTGCTGCGATTCATCCATCACCAGGAAGACCCCTCAAAGTTGCAGTGAATATGACATTTTCAATTAGCATGGCATACTTCAGTTGGATCTTCTTTGCATGGACGGATTTCATGTGGGGCCTAATTACAACAATTGGCGTTTGGTACCTCTTTAGCCTTCCAGTTCTCATGGAACCTACATACCTAGTCCTACTACGAGCATATACCGCTATTACATTGGTATTGACACGTGTTTACAGAACTGTACTATCAGGTCTTACACGTATCTACCGAACCACCATTTCAGGACTAACTCGTATCTACAATACTCTTGTTTCAGGATTCACAAAGGTGTACACTGTGATTAAGGCTAATAGCGATAACATCGCTTTTGGTTTTCCTGTTGTGATTGGCTTGTGGTTTGGAGTACTCTTCCTTCTTGATGAAACCTGCCCTGTTCTACTAGGTCTGGATATTCGAAATTGCTTCCAAGGGCTTGCTGTAGGGGCAATCTCAATGGGTGTGCTTTACTTCCTTGAATCATTCACCCTAAATGGAAATGTATCAAGAAGAGTGAAGGGTCCGTCTGTTGCTTTGATTGGACGCGGTCTGTTCATTCTGCTTCTCGGCGTATATCTGCCTGAGGCACTAGTTTCTCTTGACCTCGTTGCATATTATCTCCTAGGGGCTCTTGCACTCTCATTCTTAGTCATTTTCTTCTTGAATCTAGCATATGGTTTCAAGGATGCTTGGAGAAGATCACTTACGTTGACAGGTGTCTTCATGTTTCCCTCAATATCGCTAGGTCTGTTTATCTTCGAGGGAATGTACCCAATTATGGCAATCACAATTGGGGCAATGCTAATCCTATTGGTCGAAGCTCCGATTCTTGAGAGTCAGATTAGAGCATTCTTTGGAGCTCTTCGAGCTTTCGGTGTTTGGTTAGGCAAGATAGCTATAACCATTGGTCGAGCTGTCAAAGCATTCTTTGCACGACTTGGATATATCAATTGGATAATTTTCTCCACCGCATTTTCTGTTGGAGTTTATTGGATATCTTATCCCTTCTTCAGCGAATTACTGGGAATGACACCTGGAG
>JARGGA010000658.1 GCA_029210805.1 Candidatus Thorarchaeota archaeon | reverse complement strand
CTAGAAGGTGATGCTAAGCACTTGCTCTCTGATGTGTTGTCATCCTTAGGTGTTTGGATTGGTCTAGTGATAATTCAGTTGACGGGATGGACTGTAATGGACTCTCTAATCGCTTTCATTGTGGCTGCACTGATCACTCGAATGGGTGTTAGCCTATTGATACGGTCAGCTCGCCACCTAATGGATCAATCATGTGCAGATGAAGAGAACACGATTAAAGGTGTGTTAGAGAAACATCAGTCTAGCTTTGTTGAATTCCATGACCTAAAGACACGAAGACAGGGCAGCACGGTGCTCGCAGATGTTCATATCACCGTAATTGACTCTTTGAATGTTCGAACTGCCCATGATATTATCGACCTAATAGAAAGAGATCTCAATGAACTTGCACCTCACATAGCTCTTACGGTACACATAGATCCTGAGAGTGAGCTTACAAAGGAATCATCATAGAGCATCATTCTATTCGCTTAGAGGAAACATGACCATTTCTCAGAATTTGTTGAGCAGTTCAAGGTAACCTTGTAATCTCAAAATGGGGACACCCCCCATCTTCACCCCCTTTTTCTCCGCCACTATTGCTGGAGTTCAAGACAAAACAATGGAAGAGAATTCATCGCGAACGGTGAAGCCATGTTTCTCATACATAAGCTTTGCAGGATTGGACAAAGTAACTGCGAGCCCTATTGCTTTTACATCTGGATTAGACTCAATGATATCAATCAGGGAATTTACAAGAAGCGCCTGCCCCAAACCCTTCCTTTGGAAATCAGGATGTATTCCAATGGCGGATATGGCAGCGAAATCCCCGGTGATTGTTATCAGATTATAACCAACAATCTTTCCTTCTGCTGTCATAACTACCTTAGAGTATTCTTGCTTGTACTCCCCAAATGCACCATTTTCTAATTTCTTTAAGTAATCCACGCCAGCATCTTTTGAACCAAAGAATTCGGGATATATTACAGCATCAGTATGATTTTCATTTGCCTTGGCAATTACATCAGCCACCTGGGTTGAAAGAGAAGGAACTCATACTTATGTAGACAGAAGAGTTCAGAAAATAAACAAGCTAATAGACCCACCCGGTGAAGCAAAGAATGATTGGTGGATTGTAACACAAGTTGCGGAGCGAATGGGATTTGAAGACAAATTTGGATATATCAGTCCTGCTGAGATATTCGAAGAGATAAAAAGATGTGTTCCTACCTATGGAGGGCTTTCCTACGAACGAATCGAGGCGACTCCCGGAGGTATTCAATGGCCTTGCCCCACAGACGACCATCCAGGAACAAGCACTTTCTTCACTGAGAAATTCAACACTCCAACTGGACTTGGAAATCTTCAGGTTGTTGAATACAAACCTCCAGCAGAACTGCCTGATTCTGAATATCCCTACGTTCTAACAACAGGACGCACCATCTTTCACTATCATACTGGAACCATGACTCGAAGAACACCAAAACTGAATGAAGAGGTCCCCAAGAGTTTCTACCAGATCAATCCATCTGATGCGGCTAAA
>JARGGA010000091.1 GCA_029210805.1 Candidatus Thorarchaeota archaeon | reverse complement strand
TGTTGCAGTCATTGATTTTGTGCCAGTCCAAGACGCACCAATAACACTGGTAATCGAGGCAATCTCGTCCTCGTACTGAACATATGCTCCTCCTAGTTCTGGCATTCTGAGGGCCATCCATTCAGCTATCTCTGTTGCTGGAGTGATTGGGTACCCTCCGAAGTAGCGACATCCCGCGCTTAATGCACCTTCAGCACAGGCAATATCGCCCATTGTAAACATAACTCGCTCTGGCATCTATTCTGCATCCTCCTCAACATTACCCTTTCCCATGTATTCAGGAATGAGAGTTCCTTCCTGCATAGCACCTTTCTTGTAAGCATTTTCGGCTTCTTCTCGGTCTGCCAAGAATATTGCCATGTCTGGACAAATCATTTCACAAAATCCACAGTTCACGCACGCATCCAAATCGCATGTTGTTACTGGATGGTAGCCTTTACGATTGTACTTGCTTTTATCCAAGCATAGCACATTCTTTGGACAGAAGGCCACACACAGTTCGCACTGCTTACATTGTTCCTGCAGGAGTACTAGCACCTTCTCTCTGGTGCGAGGAGGCTTCGGAGTTATTGGCTTGCGCGCTGTTGACATCACTAGATTTCTCCGTCATATCGTTTCGGAGCATATAGCCAGTTTGGGTATTGTCTGGCTGACCATGCGCTCAACCCTCGCCTATTTTAGCGTTGCCTTGAGGGACACATATGCTCAGAATTTGGTTTGGTGGTATATGTTTCTGAAATAGATCTTCTCGGGGAACATCACAGTTAAAGGCAAGACCGTACAAGAAATGGATAACTAAACTGTTGGAGGAGTAGGTTATTGCCTGAGGAGGATCCGTCAGAGGAAGAACTGGCACGTGATCTTAAGGGCAAGACCCTACGTGTGTACTGGTATATGCTAAGACATCCAGAGCCTATGACTGCCAGAGAGATTCAACGTGGAGCCGATTTGTCTAGTCCCTCATTATCTATGCATCATCTTGAGAAGCTAAAGGAGATGGGACTAGTTGACAAAGATGTGCATGGTCAATACACAATAAAGCGAGATGTTCGTGTTGGAGTGCTAAAACTGTTTGTTGGAAAAGGACGAATGATGGTACCCCGATTCCTCTTCTATGCTACTTTCTACACTTCGATAACTGCAGCGCTCACTACAATGTTGTGGCAATTCCTAGATTGGGATTCATTCATTCTGCTTGTCCTTTTGATATCAGTTTGTTTCGTTCTCTGGCATGAAGCATTGAGAATATGGAGGGAACAACCATTTCCGGAGAGAGAAGATTGAGTTCTAAAGATAGAACTTTGTATCAATTTGATACAAATAACATAATGAGAAAGCCCTCAAAGATATGCGCTCTAAGAGCAATATTTTCAACATTACGGCAAACGAGAATCAAATCAAGAGCGCTTCTTATCCTGTTGTTCGCATTGCTTTTCCTGCCCATGACATCAACATTCTTTGAAGATACAACGGTCCCATCTAATTCAGAACCTGCTTTCAAACTCGCTGCAGAAACTCCAACGCTTACTCTCTCATACTATTCCCTGGCAAACCCGAGCTTCACTCCATTGGAAGCAGGAGATAGAGCCGCTGGTGATCATGTCATCCTAAATGCCACATGGATACCTAAAGATAATGTGAATGGAACTACTATCCAGATAAACGCATCAGCTATTCCCCGCTTAATAACTGCTGAGAGCAACACCAACTCTGTAGAGATTGACACAAGACTGCTAGGAAACAATGCTACCTGTACAGTCAATGTCACTACATGGCTGTGGAATGGAACTGCACTGACTGAGATATTTACAAACGTATTCTTTGGTAACTTCTTTGTTCCTCATGTGACACTACTAACTCCTAATGGCGGAGAAACCTGGCCGGACCAGCATAACATTACTTGGACTGCCTGGGACCGGAACAAAGATGACATACTCTCCTTTGAGGTTCTCATATCCTCTGATTCAGGTACATCCTTTCAGTTACTTTCTTCTGAGATAACAAATTATTACCTCGTGTGGGATTTTTCTCCCTTCCAGAATCTATCAACATACGTTGTTGAAGTTCGTGTATCTGATGGTATCTATACCAGCTCAGACAAATCCGATCTGCCATTTATTGCTGGCACTGTTGCTTCAAGTACAACATCAACTGGTACCGCAACGAATACAGAACCGACCTCTCCTCCTCTCGCAGAAGATACGAGGCTTGCGCTATTCATTGCTGCAGCCATTATTACCAGTGCTTTTCTTTCCTTGATTGTGTATCATCAAGCAAAGCGACTATCCTAGTATCTTGTCTAGGAATGGCTGTGTTGAAACAACATGCTTGCCAAGACCCAACTCATCGGGTTCGAAACCTAAGGCAAGTCCCAGTAACTGAGTGAAGTAAATGACAGGAATCTGATATTTCTTCTCTCCTAGTTCTTTGTTAAGTTGAGCTTGTGACACCTCGTATTGAAGGTGACAGAATGAACAAGCATTAAGAATACAATCCGCCTCTGCTTCCATGACACTATCAAATTTGTCTTTTGCAATATCAATGGAAACTGGAACGTTACTCCCTCTTACTCCGCCTCCTGCACCACAACAGATGTACTTGTCTCTGTATTTTACGCTCTCAGCTCCCATGGCCTCCACTAGTTCATCCAAGAACGTGTGACGCTGTGTTTGTTTCCATGGCCTTAGTTTGCTAGGTTTGAGCAGATGGCATCCGTAATGCACTGCAATTTTGACTCCAGTGAGAGGTCGTTTTACTAACTTCCTGATTTTCTCAGGACCAATTTCATAGATTACCTCAAGAAGGTGTTTTGCATCTGTGGTTGCATCATATTTGATTCCTACATCTTTCAGTATCTTCTGAACTTCCTTTAGACGCTCAGGTTTTTCATGAACCGAATGAATTGCCTCCTTGAAAGTACCATAGCAACCATTACATCCCGTTAGTATGTCATGTCCTGCCTTCTCTGCTAATGCAAGATTCCTTGAGGCTAGGGCCAACCATGTTGGATCACTGAACGATCTAATGACTCCAGGGGCAGGACAACAACTAGCACCTTCCAGTTCTTCTAGATTGATACCAAGCTCTGGAAGAACTTTTCTGATACTGAGTTCGATGTTTGGGAATCTATTAGGCATCACGCAACCCAAGAAGAATGAATATGTTTGTGATTCTGTCAATGATATCACTCCTCGGACTTTTCCTTCGCTATCAATTTCTTGAAGCCGGTTTTGTCCATGATAGTCTGAACATCCTTAAGCGCGTCTGGATGAGAATGAACGGTTGGAGGAATCTCATCCAAACCAAGCTCCTTTCGCATCTCCTTGTTTGCTTCATCAATTGGGACGGCATGACCGGTTTCCAAGAGCTTCTCGGATGTCTTCCTGTGTTGAGGGAGCATATACCCCTCAGCCACCGCCATGTTTCTCATAATGATGATGGCATCAATGATCTTAATTTGCCTTGGACATCGTTCTAAACAGGTCAGGCATGTTGCGCATAACCACAGGTCCGGACTTGACAGAACCTCTTCCTTGAGACCTAAAACCGCCTTTCTCATAAGCTCGCGAGTTCTGAATGCGGTTCGTCTTCCACTCGGACAAACGCTTGAACAGGTTCCACATTGAATACAGGTTCTTATCCTATCGGCACCTGCTTTGACAATTTCATTTACGAATTCAGGATTCATCTTGTCTGTTTCAATATGGTCACGTGATACTTCTTCAGTCATATCTATGCCCCAAGCATACCTATGTTCTGGTCCCTCGCCAAAAAAGCCGACGATATAAGAGTGGCGCTTTTGACAAACATAGCGTGAATCTAATGCTTTTCATCCTATGTATCTAGTTGCTCGAGCATTATTGTATGGTCAGAGTCAACTCCATGAATTCGATGGTAAAAAGCTGTTATTGGTAATCCTGTACTGTAGGAAACATGAGATTCATAGGACACATCAAGATCAAAGTCAAAGCTATGATATCCAAATATGAAAGATCCTCCTTCCTGATATGCATAGTAAACATCCCATTTTCCATCAAGAGCAGATGTATCTTGATAAAATCCATCGATGAGTGGCCAGCCCCCTACAGGGAGGATGCTTCTAGATAAGGTTCTTTCAATCATCAAATAATCACTTGGAAGGCTACTTCCATTTTCAAATGCTATACTTATTTTTTTCAAAGCTCACAATTTCGCTAACGAAAACTTCACCTGCAATATAGAACCCAATATCCGGAAGTGCTGTTACTGTTGCTATGATAATTGTATCATTAATATCTTCAAAGATCGTCCTATTGCTTGTTACTCCTCCTCCTATTAGTTTCCATCCCTCTTCAAGTACATGATATGTGAATTTATCTCCAACCTCGATTTTCCATTCGAGATTTGAAGAGAGCACAACACTGCCACCGATGAAGAATGTCGGTATTATAATTGCAATAGATAGTAAAGCAACAATGGTGTATTTCTTCCTGCCTACCACTTTCATTCTGGTATTATTTTGCTAAAGTATGACATAATTCTAATTCTTGAATTAGTCGTAACGATAATCAGTACTACTAAGGAGCCCTTCATTTCCAATTCTCACATTCTCTAGCCCACACTCTCGTGCAATTCGAAACCCATCTGCTGCATGCCTTCTGCTAGTTCGCGGGAGGTCAATCATCTGGTGGTGTGGAGAGAATCCTAATAGTGCAGTCGGTATGGTTGGATCACAAACTGCAATAAATCCACAAAGCAACTCGATTTCTTTGAGATTGATGTATCCCGGTATTAGAAGTATACTTGCCACAAGGAATTCGCCATCTCTTCCTTTTCCTTGACCTGCAAGTTGTCGAAAATTCTTCAAAACCACATTGTTACGAATTCCTGTTAGTGTTCTATAGAGGTTGGGCGATATTGCCTTTAGATCAAATTTGATGGTTCCACCGCTCTCTCTAACACTACCTGCAATCCTTTCAAGCCATTTTCCAGAGAGATTCCCATTCGTTTCATAGCATACCCTTGTTTGCCACTTGGCGAAAAGCAACTCTGACGTTTCTAGTGAATGTATTGGGTTACATGCTGGATCACCTCCAAAATAGCAGACGCATGCTGTATTCGCATCTGCGACATCAGCTAGTTCTTCGGGTGTCATCAATGGTTTTTCAGATTTCATCATAATTTGGTAGTTTGAATTTTGGCAGAATAGGCAATCTGAGTTGCATGAGCCGTAGAAGACTGCCAAATTCTTCAATCTGGATCTTCCATGACCCAACTCTCTAGATTTGGTTATTGGACAAACCCAATCGGCAACGCAATTTGTGGGAAGCGGATCAAAGTAAGATGAAACTATAGCACGATTGTCAAAACGTCGCGCCACTCCAGATTTCACGCCTTCACGAGTGTGACAAAAACCGATATCCCCTGTGTCCAATCTGCAGTGATTTCCACAGTCTAGACAAACAGATGGACCCTCTCCAGGCACATGACGAACGAGACCCATACTTTCTCTTGAATTCGAGTGAACATCGATTGCATTTGAGATCAAAGAATAATCATACGCAGCGCACTCACCACAATATCCTAGACTTCTTGATGCTTGTCTATCAGGATGGTTTGGACACTTCATCGTCAATGGGTGTTCCTCTTTCAATTAGAGTTCTGTTTTGGCATATTGTAAAGAGTTAACGGTGTTAAGTGAATGGTTGTCAATTGGTAATGGATTTAAGGCTGAAGTTCTAGCGCTCTCTATCAGTCGGTGCATCAAATTGGTCAGTGTCGAAGAGAAAGTGCCAATCGATATAGATGAAGTGGACAAGGACTTTGTTGCCATGGTCAAAAAGGCCGGCGGTCCTAATATCCAGAGCTGCTACCAATGTGGAACCTGTAGCGGTAGCTGTCCTGCTGGACCCCGTACAAATTACTTGGTCAGAGGCATCATCCGCAAGGCTCTGCTTGGTCTTAAGGAGGAGTGCATATCCTCGCCTGAATTGTGGTTTTGCACAACTTGCTACACCTGCACCGATCGATGTCCACAGGATGTGCAACCTACAGAGGTTATCAAGGCCATTCGGAATGTTGCAGTCCAATCAGGGTACATGCTGGAACCTCATCAAAAGGTTGCCATTAATGTACTCAAGACGGGACACGCTGTCCCATTGGGTGGCGAAACTTGGGAGAAGCTACGCCAGAAAGTAGGTTTAGAGATGCGCCCTCCTAATGCGAGTAGTTACCCTGATGCTGTTGAAGAGATTGTGAAGATTGCCAAGAAGAGTGGATTCGACAAACTCGTTGCTGAGAAAGAAGAGGAGAAGAAGGAGTGATTAGGATGGCTAAGGACACATTCATGCATTTTTTGGGTTGTATCATACCTCATCGGTATCCCAGTGTTGAGAAAGCCGCAACTCTGGTTTTTGCTGATTTGGGAATGGAACTTTTAGATATGGAGAAAGCATCATGCTGTCCAGCACCTGGAGTCTTTGGTTCCTTTGACCGAGTTACTTGGGCAACAATCTCTGCTCGAAATCTTACTATTGCTGAAGAAGCTGGCCAAAATATCACCACCGGCTGCAATGGTTGCTTTGCCAGTCTCTGGGACGCCAATCACGAACTCAAACATGATGATGAGCTCCGGGATGCTGTGAATGAGAATCTCTCTGTGGTTGACCGCGAATTCAAAGGTACAATTGAAGTAACTCACTACGTTGACGCCCTCTATTCCTATGCAGGACTCGAAAAGATTCGAGAAACCGTTAAACGTCCATTTGAGAATGTACGAATGGCTCTGCATCCTGGTTGTCATTGGATGCGGCCCAAAAATATCAAAAAGAAGGACGACTCTGAACACCCTCATATCTTCAGAGAACTCTGTGAAACCTCCGGTGCTACCTATATACCTTACAAGGATGAACTCATCTGCTGTGGCGCGGGTGGTGCAGTTCGAACTGCAGATGTGAAGACAGCGCTAGATTTCACTAAGCAGAAGTTCGATAGTCTACTAGCTGCTGGTGGGGCTGATATCATTGTTACACCTTGTCCCTTCTGTGAGTTACAACTTGATCTTGGCCAAGTTGAGATACAGAAACTCTTCGAGGCGGAATATCATTTTGATATCATGCATGTAGTTGAGTTACTCGCTCTTGCTTTCGGTCATGACCCAGATGAATTTGGACTAACTACTCACCTTCAATACATGCAGAGAAAAATCCAACCAAACTGGGAAGTATTAGGGATTGAGAGGCCGAAACCGGAAGATGCAACGGCCTCAGAATAATCTAATCAACACCATAGACGGTTTGGCGCCTTCGATGCTTCATGCCCTGACAGCCATGTAGGAATTGAACCTGTGGATTCCCCCCTCCATTGTTGATGCAACAACTCATCAGGATCTGCTTCCTCAGAGCGTGCATTGGAAGCCATCAACTGCCTATCGAGATTCTCCACATAGATTCTGTATCCTTTGGTATATGCATCAAGAGCTCCTGACCCATACGCCATGATGAAGAACAGAAACAGTAACCCTACAAACATCACGATTGTGAACGCGTCACTCACTTTCTTTTCACTCCTTTTTTTGCCTTACTTGAGTGTATATTCGTTTTAGTGTATATAGAATCTCAGCATATGCAGCATATGAAAGAGCGAAAAATGTTTCCGAAGCACATTTATCTTGCGTATTGAATTGCACATACATTCTGTGGTGAGGCGGTTGTTTCTTCGTTCTTGAATGAGGTGCGGCTCTTGGAGCATAAATCGATTCCCCTAGTGATTATAGTTATACTGTGTTTCCACTCGATTATCGTAGTGTCATCATACAGCCAATGGACCTTAGCTGAAACCAACCAAAGGTGGTTCGCGAGAGGGATGATTCCTTCACAAGGATCACGACTTGACCCTGGTGAATACACCAATTCTGTTCCAATTTTAATTGACGAAACCAATGATTTCGATTTATGGGGTTTTCCTGGTGATGGAACTTTGACAAATCCATTTTTAATATCGTCATATAACATCACTGCTTCAATTGGCATAGCTTCTATTAGAGTGGAGAACGTTGATGTCTACTTCAGGATAGGCGACTGCTTCATACGCCAAGGGTCGAGTGAATATGCTATACAACTAATCAACACATCTCATGCAATAATTGAATATACCACGGTTGACTCTGCTGGTGGAGGAATATAATGCAACAATGCATACAACACCCTGCTTGCCTATAATCATGTTTATGCCGCTGAAGCTGCAATCTTACTCAATAACTCAGCTAATTGCTACCTAAATGGGAACTACTTGGAAGGAATAGCTGCTACATGCGTAATTATTGGTTCTAATTCATTTGTATCAGAAAATTACATGTTTCAGGCTGTTGGTAGTGCTAGTAGCGTGACATTTAGTTTCTCCAACAATAGCCGTTGTGTTTCAGATCAGTTCGACTCAACAAAAGTGGCAATTAGCATTGAACGATGTCAAAACTTCACTATCTCTAAGGCAGATAATACTAGTGTTTTGGGCGGCATATACATTGAAGATAGCCATGCTCCAACGATCACTCATCTACCAAATAGCGAGGCATTTGTTGAAGCAACTGAGCAGACACTCACATGGCAGGTTTCGGACCTTCATCCCGATGGCTATATTCTCATTATCGATGATGAAGAGGTTGAGTCTGGGGATTGGATCCCCGGGTCTCTTGAAGTCAATATTGATGGACTAGCTGAGGGTGTACATGAGATTGTAATGATTGTTCTAGATATTGATGGAAACGACGCCAATGATACTCTCTTGGTCCTATTCATCAGTGACACGACTGGTCCAATCATTGATTCTCCTGATGACATTGCAATTGATTATGGTATCTTAGGACGCAACGTGATTTGGACCCCTGAGGATGAGCATTCCTCGTATTATGAAGTTGCGATGAATGGGTCCGTATTGACAACGGAGGATTGGAGTGGGTCTAGAATTGCTCTAAGTCTTGACGGACTAGACTCTGGAACTTACAATTTCGAGATAACTGTACACGATGGTGTTGGACTGGCAGCTTCTGATATTGTTGTTGTAACAATCATACCAATCGTTGGCACGTATACAACAACCACACCCTCTATTGATTTCGCTATTATGCTGATTATAGGCACAGCAGCAGGGGCAATTGTAATTGTAGTGGTTGTTGCATACTTCCTCAAACGATGGAAAATAGGCTGAATCAATGTAGAATTGGATCAATTGGTTCCGTTAGTCAGAATAAGCAAGCTTTATTGTGTTCGATACTAGTTATCAGAAGACTGACATTTTCTTCAGCATAAGGAGCGAATGGTCCGTTGCCAGAAACACCGAAACATGAATGGGCAAAGATTGTAGCTGTCTTGCTATTCGCAATTGGTTTAGTCTTCTTTGGTTTCATGGCATTATCTGGATATGCTTGGTCTATTCTAGATGTTCCTCAGTTCTCATTGCTGTTAATTCTTCTTACAATTTTACTTGCAGTAACAGCAGGGGCTGTAGGGACATACTCCTTTGTATCATTCTCTCAAACAAGAGAAACTCGTAGCTTAATGTTGATGCTAATGGGCATCAATATCATTCTCTGGTCATTTCTCTTTCTTGTCACACATCCTTCTTCCATGGACTGGTCAATTATATTCTCAAGTCGTGCAAGAAATCGAACTCTTGGCATGGCATTTGTATCGATTATTGTTCCACCCCTACTACTTAGCTCATTCACTGGTGGGGCAAAACTCACCCGTTCTAGTTCTATTTTTCTGGTTGTTTGGGGCGTGATTATTACTCCCTTCATCAGTCTATGGTTTTTCCTCAGTCCGGATCCGGTTTTTCTTATGACGTATCCAGAGGATGGTTGACTTGAAGGAATGACACCAATTGGGTTGGCAATATCTATGGGCTATTTGATTTCCCAGATAGTGGCCACAATCACGATTGCGCGACGTTGGCGAAAAACAAGAGATACACTTGACCTAACTCTCTTGCTAGCCCTTACTCATTGGATTGCGGGCACTTTCTTCATCATTGTTCTCTGGAATCCTCTCCAAATAGCAGAATTGCTTTGGATAGCGAGTATGGTTACTGGATATCTACTGATAGCTACAGTTCAATTTGTTACATCCATACTTGACCCACATAAGGCGTTGGAAAGTCTTCCTGAGGAAAGAACAAGGGAAAGCGAATACTATCTCAACATGTGGACACACAAGATGGGCAATCTCCTACAAGGACTGGTGACATATCTCGATATTTTGGACCACGCTGAACAAGGAAGCTATGACGACCGGGATTCGCGTTCTGCTGCTCGCGTACTTAGTAGAGAAGCCATTCTAGTTAATCATCAGGTGCTCCAAATAACCAGCATCAAAGAAGGACTCAATCAAGAATTGAAGCCTATGGATATTGGAAAAGCCATTGAATCAGCAGAAACTCTTCTCGGGAAAGATATCTTCAATTATGAATATCCTGAGAACGAGAGCTTCATTGTTATTGCTGATGATTTGCTCAGCTTATTGTTCCTGAATAATATCATCTTCAATGTGAAGAACAAAGCAGAAGAATCTGTGAACATATCTGTTTCCTTCAAACATACTGATACATC
>JARGGA010000657.1 GCA_029210805.1 Candidatus Thorarchaeota archaeon | reverse complement strand
TGCCATTATATTCACATACTTGAATCCTTTCAATCGCTTGTTTTTCGTAAAGTGGTACTTGTCTATCATGATTGAAAAACCAATCCAACGCATCATACCAGTCATCACGAAGAATCTCTTTCTTCTCAATGAAGTTCCTAACTGATCTATATTTCGGAGTTTCATATCTTACCCCCTCAGTAATCAATATTACAGGTATCTTCTGTCCTTGAAATTCGAAAAGAGAATCTCCCTCTACCATCTTTTTCACACTGGTACGGTTAGCTAGAATTATCGGTCTTGAATGTTGTTAGTACTTAATTTGATTGATAAGTATTTGACGAATATTAGACACTAAAGTAATCAATCTAGACTTTTGCCATCAGTATGTATTGCTAAGAAGATTCAAAGGGTTTTCGACTTAGTTGTACTGCGTAAGGATAAACAAGTTTTGCCTTCGCAATAACAGGCTCAGGATTTCTCGGAAATTCAGATAGCTTACTGGATTGAAAGCACGGAATTGCACTCTTTTGTCGCCATCTCCCACGGAGTTCCCATCCTTCTTCACTCTCTTCTCGCATCATTCTATACGAGCGAAGATCAATCCATCTTTCGTCCATCGGATCATTGAATATCTCAAGGTCCTTAATCAGTAGTGCGTAGTATGGGGTTGGCTCGACTCCCCAAACAGCATAGCGTTCTGGAATTAGGAATTGTCCATCAACAGGAACATCCATGTATCTCCAGCTCTTCTTCTTGGGACCTAAGTCGAATTTCGCAGGAAATGTGTTCTTTTTGCATGCATGTTTCCAAGATTTAAGGGCTTTTTCAGTTGGAGAGAAGACCACATCTATTGATTGTATTTGTCCGCCAATTTTGTTGATCTGGCGACCAAGTAGATACCTCACTTTCGAAGCTGTGTAGTCACCTTGATAACCAAATGGACAGAAGGTATCTGGATATTCAACTCGTTCAGCCTGATATTCTGCTAGAATCCTAGGAAGGATGGATATGATTTTTTCATCATAATCCTCTACTTTCATAACCACTATAATTTCCGAATACTCACTCAACTAGTCATCTCTCCCTGTGAACATATAGAGGTATATCGATTTGATGTAAATCTGTCTTAGATGGTAGCATAGAATGTAGAATGGAGGAGATATCTTGAATTGATTCTGCAGCGCGTCGATTTGAAGAAGAACATTTTCTCAGAGTGTCCCTTAAGAGTGATATACACGCATTCTTGAGTTTTAGATCATCTACATGTCGACCCGAACAAAACGAAGAATACCTATTATACCCCGGAGGACTTTTCCTTTTCCACGCTCTTAATCGTTTTATGGATTCGTCGATAACCAGTTCATATTTCAGCATTCCAGAGCAAATCGACTGAATGAGAGATTCGTACTCCCATGCACTGGCAAACGCTTCCTCCTTTGCACCTTTTGGGAAATATGTTTTCGAGTAGACCTCCAGATTATATGTGGCATAGAGAATTGGTTGCTTGAAACTTGTCAATCCCATAGCATCTAGAATCTTCTCTA
>JARGGA010000656.1 GCA_029210805.1 Candidatus Thorarchaeota archaeon | reverse complement strand
TTACTCAGAGACTGTGAGAGATTACCATCAATGATCTTTCGGTCGGTCAAACTCTGAATATTTTCGTAATCTCCTTTCGGCATAATTCCTAAATCTTTGCAGAGCATTGCAATAATATTCATAGCTGCTTCAATTGCTGTACTGAGGGCGTAATAGATGCCATACAGAATAATATCTGATGGATTGGGGAGATGTTTTTGTATTTCATCAAGGCACTCTAAAATGTATGATATCTTCTCCTTGTACCTCCTCAATCGATGATCATCTGCTTCCTTCACTGTAAAGACAACCGTGAATCACTTCGTCAGTCTTAACTTATTATCTTTGGTTTTTCATTTAAAGAAACATAATAGCCCGACAGCGAATGCTGCCTTAGACCACATTTGATTTTACTAACTCCGACCTCGAATCTTCTTGAATCCAATAACAATCACAATGATGACCACAACGCCAACACCGCCTAATGCCAAGACAATAACCATCGGATCCATGAATTGAGTGGACCCAGGGTAGCTCAGTGGGTCGAGTGGGTCAGTTCCTGCAATCACTTCAACACCATCAAGGTACGAGTCGGCACCGCTATCATCGTCTAACGGATTTGTACCTAGCTTGATTTCGAAGTTGTCGCTGAGATTATCAACGTCGGTATCAATACAGAGCAAGTCCGTACCATATGCTAACTCATCTAGATCGTCTAAACCATCATAATCACTGTCGCCTACACTAACACCCAAATCATCGAGCACAGCACGAATTTCATCTATTGCATCATGCACGTTCTCAAATTCATCAAAGTAGGTTGCATTAAGCGAATTCAGGAATGCAGTGTTCCCAGAGATGAGTGCCGCAAGGATTCCCAATTGTGCTTCGTTGTAGTTGACATCAGCTACTGTGTTCAAGAGGAGAGTTGCCTTCCCCTCGACGTACGTGAATAGAGTTTCTATTGCTGTATGATTGCCATCGAGCCAAGCAATGACCTGTGCAAGATCCGCAGATTCCATTGGCTCAACTTCTGCCATTACATTTAGCAAGAGTGTTTCATTTCCTGCTGACCATATGAGAAGGTTTTGGATCAACGAGCTATTCCCATTTAGGGCTGATACGGTTGCCATCAGGACAGTAGCGTTCCCATCCAATTGAGTAAACAGGGTCTCGATTGCTGTGTGATTTCCATCCAACCATGAGATTACTTGAATCAAAAGCGTCGCATTATCTTCAAGCTGCTGTATTGTGTTCATGAGTAGAGTATAGTTTCCATCAGACCATACTAGCAGATTATCAATAAGTGTCGAATTCTCGTTGAGGTTGTTAACAACAGAAAGTAAGAGCGTTGCATTCCCATCCAATTGTGAAAACAGAGTCTCAATTGCCGTGTGATTCCCATCAAGCCAATCTATCACTTGAGTGAGAAGTGTTGCATTATTATCCAACTGCAGCATCACGATTTGTAGGAGGCTTGCATTTCCGTCCGACCTGGTGATGAGATTCTGGATGAGTGTAGAGTTTCCGTCAAGGTCCTCGTAGATTGC
>JARGGA010000090.1 GCA_029210805.1 Candidatus Thorarchaeota archaeon | reverse complement strand
GAAGAAACTTACACATCCTATGAAATAAGTGGTCTATGGAACCTCTGGAGGCTTGAAGTAGCAATCAATACATTTGTGCAGAGCCAAGTGTTGACAGTGGTTGCATTTCCTGTTCTAATAATGAGCTTGATGCTTACTGTATTTACTTCTGAAACATCGGTTTCCAGACGAAAGGGGGAAATCAGTGCGCTCAGAGCAAAAGGAGCATCTTTCAATCAAGTCTTTGCAACATTCATGTGGGAGTCACTGTTCCTGAGTTTGATTGGATTAGGTACGGGAATCGGAATGTCATTCATACTCGCACCATTGATTGGATCTTCAATCGATCTATTCTTGTTTGACTTTACTGTATATGGAAAATATCTTGCTAATCTCTCGATGCCCATCCTTTCGATTATTATTGCCGCTGCAATTGCAATGTATCTTCCAGCTGCATATCTGCTTCATGTGTCTAGAAGAATCGATGTATCTGAGGTGGGACAACCAATGACAGCACAAGCAGAGGAAGGTGCTGAGATAGGTGGGATTAGGCGTTATGCATTAGGGCTGGGTGCAGTCCTAACAGCATTAGTTGTCCTTCCTTCAATCGTTTCACCTGTTGGAATGATTGCTATTGGAGAGATTCTATTAACTACCGTCTTACTATTTGTTGCATCCTATCTGGGATCGCGAACAATGCGACTAGTTACTGCCAAGCTATCTGGTGGAACCAATTTTCTGTTGGGCGAGAAGGCTTTATACATGAGCCAGAGTCTCAGGAAACGAAAAGGTCAATTCATTCCACTTCTGGTTATTCTCACCCTTACTCTGACGACAACAACAATGATGCTCGTACAGACTTCAAGTTTTGATGCGACATTACAGAATGAGCTTGCATATTCAATTGGAGCAGATATGAGAATTGAAACGGATCCAAAAGCATTGGGCTTCAATGCTACGTTGCTTCAATATCCTGGTGTGTTAGAAGTAACTCCTGTGCTTCAGACATGGGCTCAGGTTGGCACGAATAGGTTCTTCCTTGAAGGAATCGATGCCCTTAGCTATATGCGAGTGGGATCGTTCACCGAAGACAGCTTCATGGATAATGATACTGCTTCCGTTATGACAGCTTTGGATGCTCAACCTAATGGGATTGTGATTAGTCGGTTCTTTTCCAATTTGTGGAATAAAACCGTTGGCGATTCAATTCTAGTCTATTACGGGGGGGCAAACGAAACTAGAGCTGGCTCATTCAAGATAGTTGGAATTGTTAATAGTGCCCCTGGTTTTGGAGTGGCCTCAGGGCAAGACCTCGCGACCGAATCATTTGCTTCCCAGTTCGGTTTTCAGGTGGGTCAAGGCATATCAACTGGGTTTGCACTTGTGAACCTTGATTATCTCTACATGTTTGGAGGACTTCACACAACCGAACTTTTCCTAGTCGACACAACCTGTTATGTTGATGTGCGTCCAATGATCACTTCGCTTGAACAGGAAAAGAATCTAAATGTGTACACTGTTGAAACCTTCGATATAAATACCGAATCCGAATCCATCAGACTATTCCTCTCAGGAATTCAAGGTCTCACAACAATCTCGTACCTATTATGTGCTGCAATGGGCTTGTCCGCAATAGCATTATTCCTAGGTTCCGCTGTACTTGAGCGAAAATCCGAATATGCCATCTTCAGAGCCCTAGGTGGAACACAGAAACAGGTTATCTCTATGGTTTTCGGAGAATTTGCTGGATCTGTGGTCGCAGCTATTTCTATTAGTGTAATTCTAGGTTTTGTCTTTGGATATGCAATGAGCATAATGACTTTCGGTATCTCACCATTCTCCCCCGTCATACCAGAGGTACTTGCATATCCATTATTGATGATGCTAGTAACAATCGCAGCGGAAAGTGTAGTAATGCTTGCAGCATGTTACATCCCCGCCAAGCGTGCAGGGGCAGTGAACCCTGCCTCCGCTTTAAGGAATATGTGAGGTGTGCAAGATGGAACAAAAGTATCTCTGTGCGCAGCTCATAACCCTTATTTGCGGCCTACTAAGCAAGAAGGAATGTGGCTTCTATGGTCAGTGCTGAATCTTTAGACTTTCACGGAAGTTATCCCGATGACGTCGTTGTAAGCGTTGAGAATGTATACAAGATTTTCAAGACGCATGAATTAGAAGTTGTCGCACTAAGTGGCGTATCACTTCAGATACTTGAGGGCAAAATCATGGCGATGGTAGGCCCCTCTGGTTCCGGCAAGACCACGCTCACAAACATTATCGGAGGCATCACCAAGGCCACAGTTGGAAAGGTCTATTGGGCGAATTTACGCTCCGATATCACGAAGCTCTCAGAGCGAGTCCTAACAGAAGCACGTAGAAGTTTCATCGGATTCATCTTTCAGGTGAACAATCTCCTGCCTCATCTAAATGCATGGCAGAATGTAGAACTTGCTGCGAGGATTGCAGGAGTTCCAAAGAAGGTTCGACAGGAGCGAGTTGACAGACTCATTAAACTAGTTGGATTGGAGGAACGAAGACGCAACAAGGCTACAACACTGTCAGGCGGTGAACGCTCAAGAATCGCTATTGCTAGTTCTCTTGTGAACCTCATTGACACTGAAGGTAAGGGGATTGTGCTATGCGATGAGCCTACTGGAGACCTTGACCCTGAAACTGCCCAACGTATTCTAGAATTGTTCAAGGAGCTCAACGAAACCCTTGGAACATCTTTCTTCATAGTCACACACAGTCAGCAGGTTGCTTCAATGGCTGATGCAACCGTTGAGATTCGTGACGGTATAGTATCTGGAGTTCACCAGCTAGGTATCAATCTTGATGACCTTGGTGGTACCAGAATTGTGAAGCTGGACAACAACTATAGACTACCAATGCCAACAGATCTCCTAGAGATTGCAGGGAATCCTTCAGAATTCATAATTAGCTATGAGAATGACCGCTTCATTCTGGTTCCTCAAGTTGGAGAACTTGCAGAGCGAGTTGTGAAACTGCGAACCTGTAGGGTTTGTGGTCAGGAGATTGCTCAGGGCAAATTCATATGCGCGAACTGCGGCAGCACAGTATAACCACTGTGGTGTCAAAGCAATGGATAGGGTCCAGTCATTAGTATTCGTCTTGTTACTGTCCACTCTAAGTGGTAGTCTTGCGTCTATGCTATTCTCATTTGCATTCCAGTATCCGGTTGCTGAAACTACTCCTCGTCTAGCTGGTGATTATGATACATCTTTCTGGGATCTTTCAGACGCAGAAACCACCCCCCTTGATATCGTGAATATATCTGACACAATAGAGGCGTTTGAGTCCACAGATGGTCCAATTCAGCTAAATCGATGGGAATTCGATTACTATAGTGAAACGTACAACGATGTTGATATTCGGATTAGTTCCGTTCTACTACAGCCTGTTGAACGGACTGGACCTACACCTTCTGTACTTGTTCTTCATGGATATGGCGATAGCTATTTTGTCTTTATTGAGAATATGAAAAAAATAGCAGCTGCGGGATACATTGTGATGGGGATAAACGGGCCTGGAACTGGTGCATCAACACCCTATCCTCCACTAAACCCATACACCTTCTTTGACATATCCGATGGACCAGAATCCGCACACATCTATCATTCAGTGTGGGCTGCTGCAAGAGCCATTACCTTGTTAGAATCCCTTCCGTATGTAAACTCAACAGCCCTTCTTGGATGGTCAATGGGCGGCATTGAGACTTTCATCCTCTCAGCTATTGATCCCCGCGTAGATGCTTCTATCCCTATGATTGCAGGTGGAAATCTGAACGAGCCTATCTATTCTGGTTCTCTGCTTAATGCGCTCATCAATCCAACATATGAAGTTGGGTCTGAAGAATTAGCTACTCTTCAAACTTACTTTGATCCGATTCCCTATGCAAGAATGCTTACAAAACCTATCTTCATGTTATTTGGGACTAGTGATCCCTTTTTTGTATTATCTGGACTCAGACAGACTGTTAACGAAATTACTGCACCACTCACTTTGAGCATTAGACCGAATTGGGGTCATAATGTGGACATCACTTGGACTGATATGATAATTCGGTGGCTTGATGAACAAGTCCGTTCAGGACCTTCCTATCCTTCGGTCGCAGTTGAACAGACTGAAAGCTTCACAGGATTTGGTTGGACATTGCATATTTCCGCAGCTGTTTCAATTGATATGCCTTTGTACCTCTGTTGGAGGACGAGCGATCCTGGTTCTGTATGGGCAATGACTCCTATGGCGCAGGATGGAAACACCTATTCAATAGACGTGACTCCTTCTCACATTGGAAAAGTGACCTATTTTGTATGCACACTGGATGGAACCTATCTCTGGACGACGTCACCAGTTCGAGAAGGATTCGGTGCCTCACTCCTCATGCCTCTTACAGCTTTGCTTTCTGGACTTGGTGCTTTCGTAATTACTCGAGCCACTGGATGGCGGCTAACTCGATCATATGTGCTCCGAGAAACTCCCATGCTAACAGGCTTATTCATGATGTCACTAGGACTTCTTCTACCATTCTATGGCATCAGTGGGCGTGTTCAGTTGTCCATAGTGGATTTTGTTGAAGTATTTGGTAACTTGCTTGGTCTTGGGGGCTGGTTCCTCTCACTCATTGTAATCATCCTTTGCTTCATCTATTCCCTGTCTACAATGCGACACCAGCTTCCATTCAAGTTGATAATGGCAGTTTGGGTTCCCCTATTGGTGATAATAACAATCGTCTACATAGTGTTTGCAGGTGTCTTTGCAATTGCCGGTGGGTTAGCCTCTATCTATACAGGCGTTGGAGCGTATTTGCTCTTGTTTGCTGTTCCTGTGATGCTTATCATGGAATCCTTCTCCAACAGGATAGTCTTTGATGTTAAGAATGTCCTACCGGTTCCGGTGAGTCCTTCCTCTTAAAGAGGGCAACCATCTCTTCAATGCATCTCCAATTCCCCATAAGACTGCGAATTTTAATGCGAACACGTTTCAATATTCTGACTTTTCTCCCCTCAAGCAGACTTTCGAGAGCCTTACAGATTTCAATACCCTCCGCATCAAAATCTGTGAGAATCAGAACGTTTCCTTTTTGACCTGCTTCCTGAACGATATAGTCCACAAGTTGTTCACGTGTTTTATTTGTTTGAGTCTTGATCATGGGCGCAGTTACACCAAGGTTTCTCAAGAGCCTTACATCTCTCTTGCCCTCAACAACAATCAGCAGTGGATTGTATTTCTGGGGCACATCAACAAGGATTTTCAGGAGTGCTCGTTCATTTTCCCTGAGAGGTTTAGCACTTCGATAGTCCACTCCTCTCCACCTATCCAATTATCCTGGTGTAATGGCAACTTTCATACTATCACCCGCAATCATCATCATGAGAGCATCTTCAAGATACTTGAGTGGTTTTTCATGTGTGATTAGCACATCTGTATCAATATCCCCAGCAATGAGCATTTTGAGGGATTGCTCAACATGCTTTGGAGTGAGATGAAAGACTCCCTTTATTGTAAGCTGACCATAGTGAAAACGTACAGTATCAATCTCAAATGTGGTTCCTGAAGCAGCACCTCCGAACAGGACGGTGGTTCCTGCATCTCTGGTCATATCTACCGATTGCTCCCAGGTTGAGGGTAGTCCAACTGCCTCGATAACTACATCTGCCCCATATCCGTCAGTTTCTTCTCGTACTCTCTGAACAGGGTCTTCTTTGGCAGGATTAATTGCAATGTCTGCTCCTGCTCTTAGTGCCAAGTTTCTTCGCAATTCTGACAGATCCGATGCAATCACTGTGGATGCTCCTGCTTTCTTGGCAAGCATTATGAGCATTTGCCCAATGGGACCTGCTCCTATTACAGAAACGGTATCGCCCAGCTCGATATTTGATTCTTCTATTCCATGTACTACACAAGCTAAAGGCTCAGTTATGGCCGCATCTCTGAATGATAGACTATCGGGAATCTCGTGAGTATTCCAACGTACAACGGGTGCGGGAACCTTGATGTACTCGGCATATGCCCCGTTAACAAGAGATGTTTTGAGTTGTGCACATAGATTCGGTTTTCCTCGTTTGCAGAAGAAACAAGTTCCACAGGGAGCAGAATTCGTCGCAACAATTCGCATTCCCTCTTTGAACTCCTCCACGCCTTCGCCCACTTCTTCAATGGTTCCGGCATACTCGTGACCGAATAGGGTTGGCACACTCTGAAGCAATACCGGATGTCCTCGTTTGTAGGTCTTGACATCTGTGCCACATGTTAAAGCAGCTCCAACTTTGACTAGAAGTTCTCCTGGACCAATTTCTGGTACGTTCACTTCTTCGTATCTTAGATCACCGATATCATGGTAGACAACTGCCTTCATTCGTCGTGTCATGAGATGTTCCCAATGTATTGATTCTTGACCCCGTTTAAATCACTTACTAAGGAGCTGTCATGTATCCACCATAATGCTTAACCTTCGGATGTACCTCGCGCTAGGTGACTCAAAATGAAAGTGAAACCGCGATACCCTGAAACTATCGAGTATATCTCTGAGGCATTGTGGGATGGAAAAACCGGTGGTACTGCTACTGTGACCGATGAGAGAACCATTGTATTTGATACTCCGAAGACCTATGGCGGGCGAGGAGAAGGAGTCTGTCCTGATGAGATGTTTGTAACCGCGGTTATTGGGTGTCTGATCAATACGTTTCTTGATTTCCAGAAAAAAACCATGTTGGAACTAATCTCCTTGAAACTGAAGGGAAAGGCTACCGCGAAATTCGATAGGGAGGGCTACAGAATTGTCGGTATTCATGTAGACGTAGAGGTTGTGGTTGATGTCGATGACTTGGATTACGTCGATAGGGCTATCGAAATGATGAAGAAATATTGTCACCTTACAAGATCAATTAAGGATTGCATTCCAATTGAATACGATGTCGTGGTGAAAGGTGAGAAAATGGAGGATTAACCTTTTAGTTCCTTCATCAATTCCCAGATTCTTTTCATGTAGAGTGTCATATTGTCCCAATACCCTCCTTGAAAGAATACACTATCACAGCTGTTGCATAACCAAAAGGTATCGTAAGCGTCGTAGGTCTTTTCAAAGACAAGATCTTTCACTTTTCCTTTATTGTCCGCAGTAATCTCTTCTAGCTCGCCATTACACTTTGAACATCTTGCAATCGAAGGATCGATATTAGGAGTGATTCCGAACCAAAAAAACACAGATGCTACTTTTTCATCAACTGTGGATTCCCGCACTAACATAGCATCTAGTTTCCTATTATTTGCTCTTTGATACAATTCTTCATCAGCTGTCAGAAGTGCTCTTCCTTGTTCTTCGGCGATAACTAATGCATCATCATCATCGATATCTCCGTAGTAGATTGTATCATGACCAGTGAGCCGTAGCCAAAGGGCTACCTTTCCAAGCATCGCGTCTACAACGAACCTCAATCTCTCTCACCAAATATGATTCGCGCTGCATTTCTCCACATAACATATTCGATTTCTTCTCTCGTTACCTGATCATAGCCTATCTCCGTTAGAGAATCTGGGATTTGTAATAAGGCAAAGAACGACGCCCACTTTTTCAGAGGCATTATGTGCTCAAACAAAGGATAGTCACTACCCCATATCATTCGCATTGGAAATACCCTTGACATCTTTGCGTCCAAAATCATCTGATAGAGTTTCATAGGTGCCCTAGATGCAAATAGCTGCCATCCAGATACGTCTACGGAAACATTGGGATTCTTTGCAGAAACCATTAGTGCTTCTTCAACCCATGGTGTTCCCGCATGGGCTAGTACAATCTTAAGTTGCGGAAAATCTGCGGCTACCTTGTCAACGTACACTGGCTGAGCATACTTCACATGCTTGAACCGAGATGTAAAACCTTGATGAATTACTATTGGGATATTCAGTTCTGTTGCCTTCTCATAATATGGATAGAATTCATCAGAATCAGGATAGAATCCGTTTGGTGGATACATCTTCCATCCAATACATCCTTTCTCAGTGACAGCTCTTTCTAATTCCTCGATTCCTTCTTTCCCCCTTCGTGGATCAATCCCAACAAACGTGGCAAGGTTTGATTCTCCGGCAATCTCCTCAACATGCCAATCCGTCTTCTTTCTCAAGGATAAGGGCATATCTTGATTTAGTCCGCTATCAATAGGCAAAATGACAGCTTTTTCGATAGATGCTCCTTTCATTGCTTCTTTCAAAGCTGCAACGGGCGAATCAAGGAGTGGAGTTGTACCATCTCGTTCTGCGGCTATTTTTCTTGCGTCAATGTCCTTTTGACTGATAATCGCGCGAGTCCATGTATGAACATGAGCATCAATTATTCTCATTTCTATTCTCTCCATCTGAATCGATACTTGATGATTAGTTGCTCCATGAGTCGAGGTCATTACCCAACTCCAAAGCCGCATCTCTGAGCTGGTCTATTACCTCCATTGATACACTTACTGTTCCAATAAGGACCCTCCAACCTCCCCCATGATAATCCGTTCCTCCCGTGCCAATTAGACCCAACTCTGCCGCCGCATTGACGACAACATTGGGTTTTTCGATTATTCCCATGTTGGTGTAATCATATTCTATCTCAGCGCCCAGAATTCCCATTTCCTTGAACTCAATCAAACAATCTCTTATTGATGGAGCTCGAATGTCCAACGGATGTGCTATAACCGGCACAGCTCCGACTTTTCTAAGTAATCGAATTGCCTCTTCAATGTCTAGTTTGACCTTTGGGAGGTAAATATCTCCCCCCTTTTTGAGGTACTTATCAAATGCTTCATTCATGTCTTGTACGATACGATAATCAATCAATATTCTGCCCAGATGCGGTCTTCCCGGCGACATTACGCCTTGCATGAGTTCTTCAAGGTATTTCTTGGAAGGACTCACTCCCAATTCTCTAACTTTGTCTAGCATCTTCGAAAATCGAACATCACGTTCGTGACGTAACCAGGTAAGCTTTGATTCCAAGAGTTTGTTGTTTTCGGGCACAAAATATCCGTGGAGATGCGGACTATATTCTCCATATTGGGTGCTAATCTCTAGGGCGGGGACTCTTGTGATTTCTCGAGATGATGGTGCGGTCATGAACTCCTCAAGACCGTCAAGTGTATCATGGTCATTGAGAGAGATCCCCATTAACCCACATTGTTCTGCTAACCTGATAATCGTCGAAGGGGTATCCTTCCCGTCCGACCGTGTTGAGTGGGTGTGTAGATCAGCACGCCCCATCACTACGCTGAGCCTCCATCATTAGGGTTTCTACATTCTTCTTGACCTTGTGGCAAACCTTTCGCATTTCCTGTCTTGATACTTTTTCTCGCAATGGACAATCATCGTCAAGAACACATTTTCTTTTCCGTGCATTGTATACAACTGGGTAATATCTACAGCCATCAGGTCTGGCTTCATATATCTTGCAAAGTTTTGTTTCTGGGTCATAGAAAAAGCAGTGCCCATCAATATTTCTTAGCTCGCAGAAATTGTCGCTCCCTTTGATGAGATACTCCAAACGCTTGTATCCTAGTGCGTCTATTCGTTCTGCATCTTTCTTTGTAAGCGTCATTTCCGTTTCAACACAGCAACTACTCTCGCAAATATCGCAGCGAAGCTTTTCAAATGACCCATCACGTGCAGAATTCCGTTCTACCAAGTGTTAGTTACTCCATTTCAGATAAACCTATGATGATAACTTGCCGGTCAGATTGCGGTTTATCGATCACTGCGTTGATGACACGATCAACTCCCTACTTCATCATCATCCCGACACTTTCACTCATACAAATATCCGATAAATGCATCTTGGTCTGAACCATTAGCCTGCAAATGAATACAAATTTCTACTATTCAAGACCTTTGCGAAGAAGTCGGCGAGAAGGAGAAAGGTTTCGTGAGAGGTCAGATGCAGTTTTTTCTGACTTGGTCGGAAGTCCATCTACAATTGTCAGTGGCTTTCCTGTAATCTTGAGAAACGCACTGGCTCGAACAGCATAGAGAAGCGCCATGGGATTGTCTGCCTGACCAACTGCACCCAGAAGTGCACGGCGTCTACCAGTCATCCGATCGAGAATACGTTCAAACAGATTCATGCGTTTTTATCCCTATGTTCCACTCTATTAGTGCACAAAAAAGGCTTTGCAATCAGACAATGTGCTTTCATGTCACAGCCAAAGCACTAAAATGGATTGAACGAAACGGCGTCAAAGCCCTGAACAGGAGCTGAACTTCAATGCGTATTGCCATACTAGACAAAGACCGATGTAGACCAAAGGACTGCTCTCATGAGTGTCAGAGATTCTGTCCTAGAGTTCGTACTGGTGATGAAACAGTTGTATTCGAAGATGGTCCGGATAAGCCCCCTGTTATCGTAGAAGCACTTTGTTCCGGCGAAGCAATATGCGTGAAGAAATGTCCATACAATTGCATTACGATTGTCAATCTACCGGAAGAGTTGGAGAGTGATACTAGTCATCGCTACAGTGTGAACGGCTTCAAGCTTTTCCGACTGCCTATCCCGAAAGAAGGTCGAGTGTTGGGATTAATCGGGCCCAACGGTGTCGGAAAGACGACTGCAGTTCGGATTCTAGCAAGTGAGATCAAACCCAACTTGGGCCATGTTGAAGAGCCTCCCGAGTGGGATGAGATCA
>JARGGA010000089.1 GCA_029210805.1 Candidatus Thorarchaeota archaeon | reverse complement strand
ATATTGATTTTAAGTGATTAATAGATCGAATTCATTTTTTTGCAATAACGAAGATATTAGTTCCCAGAAATGATTGAAATCTGCTGCGGTGCAACAAGATGTAACTAAGAGAACGTATACTATCAATCATATCTAAGCGATTTAGTAATGACAGTCCATAATAATACGCAGTATCGATCTGAAACCCTGTGTCCTTCAGAACCGTAATTAGGCGATTTAAGGGCATTACGGATTTGTGAGCTCGAGTATCTGGTTTGTATCTACGTAGTATCTTTGTAATTATGAAAGTAGCCATCCGGGACAGAAATGAATCAGGATTCGGAACCGAAATAATCAAAAACCCATTATTTTGCAGGAGGCCATTAATTTTTCTAAGCGCTGCTCTTGGATTCTCTAGATGTTCAAGAACTTCAGAGAGAATAATGATATCGAATTCAGCACTCCTCCCAAAATCGTGGATATCAGAAACTATGAACTCAACAAATCCAGTTTTCCCCAAAATGCGAGCATAGTTTCTTGCATCATTTATCCGACTTTCATCAATATCAATACCAATAACTGATTTTGCACCTAGTTCGCTAGCCAAGAAAGAGAAATACCCACTATCGCACCCAACATCCAAAACTTTAGACCCAACCAGATTGAGTGCCGATAATATTTGAGTAAGATGCTTTCTCCATATATTCAGAGAATCGTTGTGCGTGATTGAAACTTTACTATTCAAGATGCAACAAGATTTATGGAATTCAATTTCAGCTTTTTGTTTCTTGTTGAGATGCAGATTATGATTTAATTCTATTATCCCATTTCCTCGCAAAAAGAACGAATATAATAAATGTTGGAATTATAGAGATAAAAACCATCCAAGAAATTGGACTACTTAGTTGTGATTCGATGCTCATCCATTCTTCCAAGCGTTGAAACACACTTTCAAAATCGGGAATATCCACTTCCAAAGCGGATAGAAATGAAATGCCGCCAATTGAAGAAATAGTGAAATTCGGTTTCTGACCTAAAGAGTATTCAGTCCCTTCTCTTGCTGAAAGAGATTGTATCACTTGTTCGAAAACATATGATTTAGTTAGATTTGCAGTGTTTTCCGCCAAAACTCTACCTGGGCCAATCAACAAAGGTGATGATACATCCATGCGAAATTCAAACGATTTGATATTGGAGAAACTCAACTCATTTTCGATACCATAAATTGTTAGACGCAAATTTAGGGAATTTGCAAGCCGGGAGATTATAGTTGCATGTAAAGCGTGCTGGCTAGTAACCAGTGATATCCCATTGCTTGTTGTGCTTTGAATCCTACCAGATCCGTTGAACTCCAGCAACACAACTGAATCTCCCCACATTGTTAGATCATTCAAGATCAATGCATTGTAAGAATAAACGGAATTGTCAAGACTTGTAATCATGATCTGATCCATTTGCACATCATCTCCCAAGAATAGCCGGGGTGTTTGAACACTGAAGGCACCAGAGATTGAAACTGGACCCATAGTTAATCCAGCATTGATTCTAGCTCCTTGAGCAATTTGCGAAATTTGCTGTATCATGATGTTATAGTCGTAAGTTGTGGAATCAATGAATGAAGAAAACGTTGTTCTGAGAAGATTGATTATTTCCATACCAAATCCGGAGCTTTTCCATAGTTCAAGAAGGGGATCATACAAAACGTAGATGATTTTTCCCAGTCCAACTTCTTTCATGAAGGTAGCATTTGAGGAAGGAACACCGTCTAATGTGTAGGTAGAAAGCGGAATGACTGAAGTATCCGAACTCGTAAGGAGGGGGACTTGGAATTCTGCTGGAAGTATATAGGACATTTCATCATGAATTAGGCCATTCGCATAGATGGAGGTGGTATGATTTAGCTGTAGCAAATCGAAGAAATCACCATTTGCTCCATTTCCAAAAATTACAATCGAACCTCCGTTGTCAATCCAATTATATAAGGCAGGCTTACTGATATTCAAGCTAATTCGATTGTTGGAATCTTCAGGAAGCACTAAGACATCACAATAATCGACACCGTTGAACTCTGGCCTATATTGGCAGTTAATGTTTGACATCTGAAAACCTAGAAGAAGCTGAGTAACTCGATCATAACTTCCAGATGGATTTGTATTATCTGGAGGAATGAGTGTTAATCCATTAATCAGCACTTCACCGGGGGTTCCAATAACTAGAAACTCCAAATGGTTGATATCAGACCAACTAGGATTACCTTGTGCTCTTAGAGAACTTGAGTTTCCTAGCTGAACTGAAATTAAATGAAAATCACTATGCGACGTGTCTAAGTAGGTATAATAGAAATCTGAATTGCTACTACCTAATCGAATCATAAGAGAAGAAGAGATCGATTTTAGGTAGAATTGCACAAGCGATCCATCGCTTATATTCACGGATGGTAATTGTTTCAAAAAAATGGCACTCGAAGATGTACGAAAACGCAAAGAAGCAGGACCAATTGCAAATTCAGAAGATATCTCAACCTCGCCAGATTCCGAATTTGACCAACCAGTGAGCATGTCGGACCAAGTTGTATTCCCGAATTTATGCGAACTCATGAGATAATCCAATTCTGAATTTTTACTGTCCCCAGAGGTCAGAAAATGAACCGTTTTATCGCTAATAACATCAGCAAGTAATGGTACAGAGTATATCATAATAAGGCCATTCGAAAAGATCACTGGAAGAAGTGGAAGAATTTTGTGTAAAGCCGATTGGTTTTCGATTTCAGATATTCCATGATCAGTGAAGATATAGTGAACATCATAGCTTGAGAGTACTTGTAGCAAGGACAGAGAATCGGAGAAATCGCATAGGTTGGCTTGGTTACGTAGTTCACCATACGTGAACCAGCTCCTTGGAATTGCCCTGCCAGGAGTCATTCCAAGAACCATTGGGAAGTATCGCTCCTGAAGAACCATTACATTATCTCGAGCTGTCATGTTGTTTCTAAGGAACTGCAGAGCATCAATAACTTCATGGGGCACATTTGTATACGAACTTTCACCAATGTAAGACCAATATTGTACTTGTACTACGGTCGTTATAGGACCACATAACAGTAAAGCAAGGATTCCTAGCAATACAATTTTCTGATGTTTGAATTTTAAATTTACAATACGCACAATAAAAATGGAAACGCCTATCGCTAATACCATAAGAAGGGGAGTAAGTAAACGTGCTTCCAAGTATCCAACTAGTTGGATTACATTCATTATTGTGGAGAATTTAGCAAAAATCATGAGGAGTAAAAGAGCTATTGATAGTTCCTTTATGCGTGGATTCCCAAAGCCAAAGAAGAGAATGGATATCGCAAAAAACATGATGGCGATGCCAAGGCGAATAGAATAGAGATACCAAGGAATGATTTCATAGTAAAATACCAAAGAAGAAAATTGGAGTGGAAAAGAAGAAATGTATAGAAGAAGACCAGTTATCACTAAAGTCGGCAATAACGCTCTCGAAACCAATGGTAGATATTCTGAAGCTTGTACTCGATGGAAAAGTTTCATTGATTGGGCCTTCTGAACTACTAGCACTCCTATAGTGACTCCAATACTTCCTGCGATGGCATAGATGTATTGAGAGAGTATTGGTAAGCGAAGTATTGTAACGAACACTAAGCCGAAGAATGCGGAAATAATCACCGCAATCTGAGTTTTTAGAAAAACGCGGGCGTCTTTTTTAGCCATGAAGATGCCAGCAATTATTACTTCATAATATAGAAACTCTGGGCCATGATAAAGAATTCCAATGATAGAAATGAGCGGAATAATCAGTAAGGTATAGTGATATATTTGAGATGCATTACCAGATATCTTAAACAGAATAAATAGCAAACAGAATAGGGACAGATATCCAATCATCATGGGCATGAAATAATAGATGTTTGAAAAACTACTGTAGATTATGCCATAAACGGTTTCTCTCGATACGTCACTAATAATCGACGTAATGCTGGTGGATCCAGTAAGAAGCAAACCGAGGGCAATAATCCACTCAAAACCACCGAATGTTATGAGAATGTAAGTTGCAAGTTCTGGAATTGGAGATTCCATTTTGGTAAAAGATCTTACAAAGATATAGAATCCAACTACATAGAATACTGGAAATGAAATGGAGAGCAGCACAAATGTGTTCAATGTTGGAAGTCTGCTCAAGCCAAATACTAATGCTAGAAGTGGTTGATACCAAGGGTAGTATCCAGATTGAACCGGTAGTGCACCTCCAAGGTAGAGTTCCAATGCGTATCCATGATGAGAAAGCATGTCACCATACAAGCTATAAGTGAAACTAGTTTGAATAAAGAATACTCCAAGAACCGCATATGCTATGCATGAAAGAAGAGCTATCTTGCTAAAAATCTCAAATTCAATTATCTGGACTTCCTCTGGTTGCGTTAGAATCCCTAGATTATTCCACGCAACTACTCCAAAATAGCAGAGCATACCAACAATATTCGCAAACAAGAGAATACTTTGAACGAATGACGGATTATAGAATGTGGAAACAAGATTTCCAAAAAATGTAAGCAGAGTGACAAACCCCAGAGAAACAACAAACGAGAGAAAGATTCTCTCCAAATAGCTCAGATTGAGTTTATTCCGCATTGGATAAGTAGCCACGAACCCTGGCCAGAATAATGCTAGACTGAAAGTAAGATAAGATAGCAAGATTGGTTGATAGCCAAGCTCGACCCAATGGACAAAAGTTAAGTCATTATTCGAAGGAGCAAAGAAGAAAGAAACGATTGAAAAACCCCATATAATGAGAACAAACAGACTTCCAAAGCGACGTGAAGTATTCAAATTAATTTGAATCTTCATTTCTCGGAAAAACGACAAGATGAAAGAAAAAGATGCTATCGACAGAATTGCAATCAGAATAACTGATTCGATCACCTTTCATCTTTCTCCATTATTCTAGGATTTCTGAAGTAGTATTCATTTAAAGACGCTTCTCTATTCTATGCACTAATCCATCTTCACTCACTCCAATATTTGAAACAAATACTATTTGTGGTGAAGAGTCATGTCAAAGTAACAAGGAATAATACCAGAAGGAGAGAATCTATCTGCCGCTTTGGATTGTGACGGATGTCGACACGGAATTCGATTCATTCAGATATGGGCAATATTCACCTACAAATGCCAATCCAGGAATTGAAAAAGGGACATATCTTCTGGCGAATTTGTTTAAAGAATTGGGATTACGGGCAACATTTCATATCCAGGAGGAAAATGATCCGAATCAGAAAATATCAAACAGATATCCCGCGGTTATTGAGTTCCTTGATGAAGAAGATTTCGAAATTGGATTACACATTCATATTAAATCCTTAGACAAGGAAATCCGAAGAGCAAGAATCCATGAAGGAGTCAGTGGTTTGAGAGCGTTGGGCTATCGGATTCGAAGCTACAGGGCGGGTTGGTATTTCACATCCACATCAACAATAGAAGCACTGGAGGAAAATGATATCGAGTTCGATTGCTCTCCCGTGAAAAATTCAAGAGTGGGACCCATGCGGTGGTATGAACTTCCGGATTCTCCTTACAATCCGAGCAGGCATGATATAACAAGAATAGGCAAATCCAACGTACTGGTCATCCCTGTAACCAATTATAGGCTCAGTGTGAATTATTGGCCAAATTCATATCCAGAAAGGCGACAAGCACAAAAAGCAATGATTGAAGGGATTCGCTTTCTTGGTAGCCTGTCTGAAAGATTATCCACTCCAGTTATTCTATATATCACAACACATTCTTGGAAACCAATATCAGAAAATGGAGAATCTATCAGGGAGTGGGTCGAAGAGAGATTTCGAGCATTGGTTGATACAGTATCAGAGTTCGAATATGAGAGTAATACGGTAGCAGATGTTGGTGATAGATGGAAAAAGGGGGGCTATGAACCGTACTGGTATGATGCACCAGATATTCTTGGGAAAATATTGCCTTGGTCATCTCCAAGAAAACACTCGAGGTTGAATAGAATCATCGGATCTAGACTCCTTGCATTGAATTACCATTTAACTGGAAAATTATGATAATCAAGGTGAAATCAAATGAGCATTCATTTTCGGTATATAGAACAACCTGATGATTGGAATGCTACGATAGACGAATTCAATATTAGTAAAGGATTTTCGCTTGACTACGATTGGTTGGAAAGTAAGAGCTTTCAAAACATCTCTAAAACTGTTAGAGTGATTGCACTTAATAAAAACAATGAACCGATTGCTGCTATACAAGGTCTGTTAGTAAATTTGGAAAGACCTCCATTTCTAAGTCGTAGAATGCTTGTATTGGGCGGATTAGAAGGAGGGTCGATAGTTGCCCCAGAGATTAGTGGGGATAGCAACGCGTTGCTTGCCTTAGTGAAGGAGGTTTTGAGATCACTAGACTCTGTGAGGCGCAAAATAAAAACAGTATTGTCATTTGAAATTTGGACCATTCATATTCACCCAATGAATGACTATCTTAGCAATATACTCCGCAAACTTAGATTTGAGCCAATTCAAAGAAAAACACCGATTCTTTCTCTGATTCCAAGCAGAAACGAGCTTTGGGAAAACCTCAGTAAGAAGACCAGAAATGTAATTCGGCAGGCGGATTCGAGAGGTGTTACCATCGCCGATCAAACATCGGAGAAAGGACTTGAAAGATATGTCACCATGAAGAATAAGGAATACGGAACGGTCTCGGACAAAGATATTGCAATGTACAGGAAGCTATTATCCAAGAAACTACTGTGGGTGTTAGAAGCAAGACTGAAGGATGAAGTACTAGCTTCTGGTCTTTTCAGTACAGCAAATTCAGAAACCGGATATCTAGGAAGTGCAATGAACAAAAATTTCCAGTGGTACAGACCGATGGATGCAATAATGTGGGAGGCAATACAAAAGGCAAAGGAGGACGGATCAATATCATTCAATATGTTTGGAGCAGATTCATCAAATTCAAAGCTCTATGGAATCACCAAATTCAAGATGGGCTTTGGATGTACATATCAAGAATACACATCATTCATAAAAATACGGGCAAATCTTCTTGGCCGAAATATATCGAGAAATAGATGGGAATTATATTTGCTGAGGCTGATACAGCAGAATCCTCTGTTGAGGAAGCTAAGTCCCGTTTGAAATGCTGAGGTTAGAAATTGAGAGTGGGATTGGTTCTTGAAAGATTTGGTGAAGATGCAAGCACCTACCGTCACCTTGTTGATCTAGCAAATGAGCTAGGATCTTTGGGTCTTTCTGTGTATATCCTCTCTGCAAATATTAGTAGGAACTATCCCCAACTTAATCGGAATGTTACCGTAGTTAGATTACGAAAACCAAGAAGCGTGTTAGTCGAAATTCCAACTACTGCCATTAGCATAGCGAAGGCGGTTGACAAATATTCTCTAGATATTCTGTATGGACACATCATCAGTAAGATTCTGTTATCTACAATAATTGCTGGAAAACTAAAATCAAAGAAAACTGTTCTCTGGCATTGTGGCTTGGATAACAATGAAAGGAGAACCCTCCAAGCAAAAATACGGATTGGGGACTTGCTAGGATTCGAGAGAATTCGTGTGATGCTGCTTCTTAAGCTAATTTTTGTGCAATCGATAAAAAGAGCCTCAAAATTATTGACAGGCACAGACGAAATGAAAGCAGTATACTCAAAGTTGGTAGGGATTCCTGAGAGGAATATATCGGTTATCCCAGGTTTTGTGGATACAAATCTGTTCTATCCAAAAGAGGCTAGTCACATTCGAAAGAAGTTGGGTTACACAACTCAGGAATTTGTTTTCGTCTATGTTGGAAGACTCTCTGAACAGAAAGGGGTGAGAATACTAATACAGGCTTTCGCAAAGGCATCAAAGAATTCGTTCAACGTGAAACTGCTACTTATAGGCGGCCATTCTAGTGATAGACAGTTGGAAGCTCAAAGAATTAGATACTACAGAAAATTGTGTAGCGAGCTCGGAATTGCAAACAAAGTTAAGTTTACTGGATCAATATCAAATCGTTCCATCCCGGAGTTTCTTTCCGCGAGCGATGTGCTCGTCCTCCCATCAAAACTGGAAGGATTTCCAAGAGTTCTAATCGAAGCTATGGCTTGTGGTTTGCCTGTATTGGCAACGAAAAGTTTGGGAAATGAGGAAATTGTGATTAATGGCACCACAGGAATTTTGGTGAAGGGAGGTTCTGCCAAGGAATTTGCGAGGGGGATGATTCAAATGACTGAAGACTCAAATGTTGATAATATGGGAGAGAGTGCACGGAATCATGCTATAGAGAACTTCGGCATTTCAGTTATAGCTAGCAAGTACAAGAAACTATTCGAAAGCCTGTGAAATGTGGTAACTATTATGAAGATTCTGATTATATCTATGCTGTTCGAACCAGTTATAGGCGGAGCAGAAACTACAGTAAAGAATCAGGGACAGATATTATCAGAGAGAGGACATGATGTTACAATACTGACTTCTCGATTTGCTGGTACGAAGAACCGAGAGAGAAGTGGACGAATATTAATTGAGCGTCCAAACAGATTGATGGCGTCACGGAAATCTGGTTTTCTCTTTCATTTCACAACTTTCCTTTCCTTCTTTGTTTTTCTTTTCCTAGTAAAGCGAAGAAGATTTGATGTGGTTCATTGCCACATGACTCATTATCCTCTTCTCTTGGGTTTTCTTATCAAGAGAATTGAGCCGTGTGCCAAGGTTGTTGTAACAAGTCATGGCTCTGATCTCAATGTATATGGTAGAATCACTATTTGGAGAGCTATATTGAAGTGGTTGGTTCGTGGAATTGATTTCTTGTTCGTTGTTAGTCATGAACTTGAGCAAGAAGCAGTTGATATTGGTATTCCAAAAAGAAAAGTGATTTACATACCTAATGGCGTGAGCAAAGAATTTCTCCAAGTGAAAGATGATTCGGAATTGGAGTTTGATGTTCTCTTTTTTGGTAGTGTGAAATGGCAAAAAGGAATAATGTATTTGCTCCAAGCGTCACGGATTCTTGAGAAGAAGAAAAGAATTATCAGAATCGCAATCGCTGGAAGCGGACCACATCTACCATATTTACAAAACCTGAGCAAGAAACTTGCTGTATCTAATGTTGAGTTTCTGGGAAAAGTATCCAAACGCAGGATATTGAATCTTCTAGCCACCTCGAGAATTGTGGTGTTTCCCTCAGTTACAGAAGGGTTTCCCTGTGCCCTATTGGAATCATTAGCAGCTGGAAAGCCAATTATTGCAACACCCGTAGGGGAAATGAAGTCAATCCTAGTTAATGATGTAAATGCAATTGTTGTTAAACCTAAAGATCCAGCATCGATTGTTAATGCACTTCTTGACCTACTAAATAATGATGAAAAACAACGTATCTTGTCGCAAAATGCAAGAAGAACTATTTCATCGGAATATCTGTGGGAATCAATCGTAGATAGAGTTCTGGTTTACTACTCATGATTTAGATGAGCGCTAAATCCTTTTCCATTACAAGTCGTTCTTCACTGGTCCAATGTGGGGATAACTTTGTTTTATCTGAAAGAATTTGCTCCAACAAAACACATCTTCTTGTACGCTGAAATCCCACCCTCTGATAGAGGTTTATTCCGGTTTCATTCGTTACTGACATGGAAACATTTACGGTTCTTGCATTTTTCTGTTTCAAATGGTTCAATATTTGAATGAGTAGAATTTCACCAATTCCCTGCCTTCGAAAAGCAGGTTTTACGAATACATCATGTATCCACCAAGTATTGGTTATTGGCAATATTGAAGCTAGTCCTTTTCCAATCAATGTTCGCTCAACATGTACCTGACATTCAAGTGAATGCACATCGACAAAATTTCGCTGAGATTTCGGTCCCAGAAAGATATATTGAATTCTATTCAAATCAACATCCTTTCGACGCTGTAGTTGCGTTCGAAAAATACCAGCTATTCTATTAATGAAAGAGTCTAACGCAAAAATCATTCCGTAAACATACTTAGGTAGGTAGCTAAGAATGCCGTCGGCTATGAGTGTGACAGAGCAATACTCTACGTACAAGGTTTTATCCAAATGCATTGGGAGTGGCACCAATGCAATCTCATTACTTGCACCTGATTGTCCGTTTATGTTATAACGGAAAGGCTGTGGTGAAATGATTTTTAGATTCAATAGATTATTCATTCTCAATTTCGGCACGTGGCTGAGGATGAATAGCAGCTGAACTCCGTTCAGCATGCGATTTCTGATAGTGTATAGTGCATTTGTATTATTCACATACCACCACTCACCAATTAATTTAGCTCTGAAATTGGTAATCGGATTTCCTAAGACATGCCATCTTTTTCTGGAACCAACAATGAATAATGGTCCGTTCTTGGTGGATTGAAGCGATGCTAGAAGGTCTTGAATTACCTCATTCCTAACAGAAATTTTAATAGATTCATCATTTCTACTCGGATTTCTTAGTATAATCTGATATGCATCAAGGAGCGGCACAATGGCTGATTGAAGTAATCCTCCTTCGCTTATGCTCTTCCTGATCGAATCAACATCACTTTTCTTAATTGCTCCTGTTAGTCCACAGATTAGCAGAAAAATCAGTAAAGAAAGCAATACAGCTGCACCAAATATCCACAATGATGTGATTATACTCTTAAATATCTCAAAGGCAAGAATCGCAATAATTGATGCAAGTATG
>JARGGA010000655.1 GCA_029210805.1 Candidatus Thorarchaeota archaeon | reverse complement strand
CGGAATATTCCTTTCCGAAGATAGGTTTTAGATGAGCCCCGCTTTTTGAGCGAATTTTCTGTATCCCTTCATCAATAGCTTCACAATGTTTCGTCTCAGGTCGAACTTGATCCATTCATCCTCAGTTGGCTCTTTAAAGAATAATCCAAATTGAGCTGCATAATCATCTTCCTTTTTGAACGAAGTGAGTACTTCCACTGCCTTTGGAGAGAATGTTAGCACAACATCCGGATTCTCTGCTCGTATTGGATGAACCTCAATCTTGCCCTTTCCAACAACCTCAACATTGAACCGATCCTCTCCAATCTCATAATCAATGACAGCTTCTTTCTTCAATCCATCAAAGATAAGGGGGTGCGCTGCAAGATAATCCATGAACTGCTTTTTCAACGGATTTGCTTCTTTGCGTTTCGCTTTCTTTACATCAACAACATAAGGCAGCAGAAATGTAGGCAGGTCCGAAACCCGCATTTTGCTTTCGGACAATTTCATGCCATCTTCTAGTCCTTTATGGCAGAATGGACAGGCAGTAACAAGCTCCACTGCACCTGTTGCCTCTGCCTCTTTGATTCTGTCATAGGCTATCTGATCTGCAAGGTCTCCACAGCTTGATTTCACACCACCACCAGATCCACAGCAATGTGCATACCGTCTATTGGTTTCCATCTCCAAAAGCTCTACATTTTCAACAGCACTGATTACTCTGCGAGGTGCTTCGTAAACCTCCGCGTGCCGTCCTAAATGGCATGGATCATGATAAGTTACCTTGATTGGTTTAGGTGCCTTGAATGCAACCTTTTCTTCTCTTACCAATGAATCAAGATACTCTGTGATGTGAAGAACCTTGAACGGATATTCAATTCCTTGAGCTGGAGCATCAACCTTCCAGGTTCTGAAGCATCCAGAGCATGCTGAAACAACTGTCTTAGCCCCGGTCTTCTTAATGGATTCTATATTATCACGAGTCAACCCTAGAAACTCATCTGTTCTTCCTATACGTAGCAGAACGGATCCACAGCATTTCTCATTTGGTAGAATGGTGAAATCAATGCCCATTTTATCAAAGAGTTCCACGGTATCTTTTGCGATTTTCTTCTCTCTATACGCACTAGTACATCCTACAAAGTATACCACATCGGCCTTCTCAGGCCATTCGCGATCCTCGAAAAGACTCAGGCGATCTGAATCAGACTCTTTGTATGGATTGTTTTCCTTCTTTATGGACTCTTCAATTGTGTCATGTTTCTCCATTACATGACCTCCTTCAAAGAGGTCTCTTCTGAGGGCTTCCATCATATCGGGCAATCTAATTCCTTCTGCAGTAGCCGTACACGTTTCTTGGCAGTTGCGGCATGTTGTGCAGGTATATGCCCAATTTACAACGTCCTCAGTAACATCGATTTCGCCTGACATAAGGTCATTCATGACCATTATTCTACCTCTGGAAGAATATGCTTCAAAACCAAGAACATTCTTCACAGCGCATGGATGGAACACATCTCTGTTAGAGGCCACTGTTTTATCAGCAAGTGAACAATCC
>JARGGA010000088.1 GCA_029210805.1 Candidatus Thorarchaeota archaeon | reverse complement strand
TGACAGTTTCGAACAGGATCTCTCAGGTGGAGATCCAGTACCAATAAAGGGATTCGATAATCTCTGGGGAATGGAGATAGACACAGAAAAAGGAATGAAGGAATTTCAAGATAATATGGGCAGCGGAGCCGCAGGACCAGATATAGCCATGGCTTCTAATCTGCTGGGTGACATGAGTGGGATGTCCCCACCAGGCTCCGATGAAGCAATGGCATTCGGAAAGATCCTTGAGTTCATTGAAGATTCCTCCTATGACAGGGTAATCTTTGACACCGCACCAACTGGTCATACCCTGAAGCTTCTCGAACTACCTGAGCTTCTTGATAGCTGGTTAGGGAAAATGCTAACTCTGCGCCAAAGGATGAGTTCCATGATGACGGGACTCAGGTCAATGATGGGTGGAGGAGAACAGGAAGATACTGCTTGGGAAACACTGCAGAAAACAAAGGATAAGATTCGGGCTGCACGACTAGAACTATCAGATCCAGATACTACGCAGTTTGTGGTTGTGACCATCGCAGAGGCGATGTCCGTCTTTGAAACTCAGCGACTGCTTGGTAGTCTGAATTCATGGCATATACCAGCTACAAACATCATCATAAATCAACTAATAGCAGAAAATCCAGAGTGTAAGTTCTGCTCTTCAAGAAGAAAAATGCAGCAGACAAATATCGTAGATATTCGTGACCTCTTTAACGATTTGAACATTACTGAAGTACCGCTTTTTGATAGTGAGATAAGAGGGATGGAAGGACTAGCTAAGCTAGGTCACATTCTAACAGGAGGAACTTAGTTTATGCGTAGAGTATGGAGGCAGAAAATAATATCTGCATTCTTTATCATCCTATTCCTTGCATCGATAGTAGCTGCAGCCTGGTTGGTGTTCAAGGGTTAGTTGAATTATACACCCTTAACACGTTTCACAACAGGCGGTCGGATCTTGTATAGAATTCGGCCTCCACAGTAGGGGCACTTAACTCCGGGAAGTGCTTTTAGACCCTCGGGAGTGACCTCGGTTTTACAGGTGTGACAGACATAGACCATGGAGGATACCTCATTATTATGTTATGCACTTTGCAGAACAACTTCAGGAGCCAAAGTTAGCCATATGAAGTTTTTCTTCCGGCCAAGGTCTTTGCTCAATTTACAGAACCTCACCTAAGAGAAGTCCAGGACTAAGAATGTCTATGATTTTTACATCTAGCAGTGTTCCAGAGCTATAGCCACCTTCAACAGTGATTATGGGTCCTTCATTCAAGGGGTATATCATTGTGAATCCATGTCGCTCCCAAGAAGGTTCAGCGGCTATTCCTCTGACTACCAGTCCAATATAGTCAGTTTTCTTATCCCTATTGATTCTTGTTGCTGCTTCACGCAGTTGTTCTGCTAGAGGGTTAGTTGAAGTAGGAGCGGAAAAATCAGCAAATGCAGAACTTGGAAGTGGACGAAATCCATAGAGAATAATCCTATCTGCACCAGCATCTGCAAGAGTTTTCATACATGCGATTGATTCCTCCACAGTTTCGGGGGAGTCTCCAGGAAGTCCATAGATGAAATATACGAAGGGATTCATATCATATTCACGCGCCAGACGAACTGCTCTAATGACATCTTGAGGTGAACCGCACTTGCCTATCTGTTTTGAGTGGCTTTCAGACCCGGTTTCGATTCCTATATTCGGAGATGTCGATTTTAGAACTCCAGATAATGCCAAGGCAACGTCCTCCGTGAATAAACATGCCTTCATGTTTTCGATTGCCAAATGAGCTTCTCCTGCAACCATCTGCGGAAGGTCAGTAATACGTCGAATCAAATGGCTGATCTCAGCAATGTTTGCTTTGGGTTCACAAGGGTTAGTAAGAGGCATTCCTTCTCGCATATAATCAAGAAAATCTGGGGCTTCAAGCACAATCCTGTGAACACCCAGGTTCAGCAATTCCTCAATCTCTTTGACGATACTACCAGAATCTCTGCTTCTAGGTTCACCCCATACAGAAGGGACACTGCAAAACCCACATCCAGGAGGAATATCTTCGGGACAATATGTTCGTATAGCGGGATCACTGGAGTCACAGTTCCCACAATCTGTGCATTCGCGACCATCTGGTAGAGGAAGCGAGGTGCGTCTGAAGTTAGAGCAGCCCCTGATTGTTTCAACATAGACCTTGCTTGCTTGATAGGCGGGATAGTCTACAATCCTAGTGGATGATGGTACAAACTCTGACCACAGTTTGTTTGCGGGAATTAGAGACCTAGGAGAGGTAACGATAGGTCCTGATTTATCAGAAAAGGCCACACCTTTGAAACCTCCTAAATCCACCTTGTCGTTCAGAAATCCTTCTTGAATTAGCTCATCGAGTGTTTCCTCGCCTTCGCCAATGACAAGTACATCGGGCTTGATTTCTTTGAGGACTCCCATAGGATCGGATGCAATGGGTCCGCCTAGTAGAATCTTGCGGCGAGATCGATTCTTTCGCCAGATTGTAAATACCTGTTTCACAACGGGCAAATCCATAGTCATCGCACTTACGGCAAGATGGTCAAATCGACGTACTTTGCTAGGGGTTTCCAATAAGGATTCTACTCTAAGGATTTTGCACATTATTCCATGTTTCTCGAAAATACCGGCAATTGTTCTAGGGCCACATCCTATAGAGTCTCTCGAACTTCTTCGAAGTCCAGTTCCTGCACTGAGAGCATCCACGATAAGTACGTCGGTCATTGAATATCTACACCATCAGTCATTGTGACTCTTTACTCTTGTCTAAAGTCCTTTCAAGGCTTCAAGATACAACTTATATGGGGCATCTGAGCTTTACAGTAACCAGTATAGTATTGCTAAACTAACAATCAGGAGTAAGTAACTTAGTGTCTGATGAAGGCGGAATTTGTTCAAACTGTGGTCTTCCCGTTGACCTTTGTGTCTGCGAAACTATCGCACAGGAAGAAACACGGATTACTGTAAATATCGAACGACGAAAATGGGGTCGACTGTATACCGTCATTGAAGGCTTTGACAAGACGATCGATCTGAGTGATTTGGCTTCTAAATTGAAAGGAAAATTAGCTTGTGGTGGTGCTGCAAAGCACGGCCATGTGGAGCTTCAAGGCGACCACCGAGCTATGATTACTGATGTTTTAACCAAACTCGGTTTTCCAACGGACCAAATTGTAGTGGATTGGGCATTCCAAGCCCGGGGACGAAGATAGATCCGATTGATGAGAGATATATCCTGTTTTACAGGAGCCTCATTTAGAAGGGGCTATTTTGGTCAGGTTCAGGACATAGAGAGAGTATCGATTCCAAGTTTCCTTACAATTTCCTTGTATCGATTGCGTACGGTGACTTCGGTAACACGTGCGACCTCAGCAATCTCTCTCTGCGTTCTTCTTTCATCCAGCATAATAGATGCAACATAAATTGCTGCAGCCGCAAGTCCGAGAGGATCACGACCAATCGTAAGTCCAATATCGCGACTCTGCCTAAGAATCTCTACGGTTCTAAGTTGGACGGTGCTAGATAGAGCCAGTTCAGTCGCAAAACGGGAAATATAGTCGATGGGGTTGGATAGAGGAATCCTAATTTCGAGCTTCCTCAACAGCAATCGATAGCATTGACCTAATTTTTTCTTATCCACTCGAGATGCATCTGCCACTTCATCCAGAGGCCTAGGTTTAAGACGGATACGGCAGGCAGCATATAGAGTAGCTGCAACCATAGCTTCAATCGATCTTCCACGGACTAGTTTCTTTATGATTGCCTTTCGGTATAGTAAAGCGGCAAGTTCACGAATAGGTTTCGGAATTCCAAGTTGGGATGAAAGCCGTTCCAGTTCAGACATTGCTTGCGCAAGATTGCGATCTAGTGAACTATGAACGCGAGAACGGATCTGCCATTTCCTCAGACGATATATCTCAGAGCGTCTGGTTGGACTGAGTTTCTTGCCGGAGTAATCTCGGTCCCTCCAATCAATCACTGTGGAGAGACCTTTGTCGTGCACAGTATATCTCATCGGTGCGCCAACACGGCTTCTAGCATCTGATTCTTCGGAACTGAACGCTCTCCATTCAGCTCCAGTATCTATTCGGTGTGCAGATAAAACAAGACCACAATCACCACAAACACGTTCGCCCCTCGTAAGGTCTTCCACAAGTGTGGTCGACCCACACTCACTACAAGTCAAAGGAATTTCAGAACTTTTGGATAGACTCTTTTTTGGTTCAGTTCCATCTATTTGTTCCACAGTTGCTCCTCCAAACGCCTAACACATTCGTGGGTAGCATTCTGTCTAGGAGTCGTGGAAAAGTCATAGATGCAAAAGACAGTCTCCCGAGCCCACCCTACATTTAATTGAAAATATGCTTTTAATATTTGCGAGAAGGCGAAGTTGACATCGACAGGTCACGTATTACCTGTAGATGTCAAATCTGTGAGTTCGTGCGGCGATTAAGTTGTTTGCAGACGACTTGTTTCTGTTATAATCACAGTATGTTCATGTTGTGCGACAAACTCTCCCTTCTCTTCAGCAAGGATGTTATGTCCAATGAGCGCACCGTTCTTTGATAGCTCACGCATTGCCATCTTCATTGTAGCATGTCCCATTCGCTCGGCTATCCAGCGTTCAGCAAAAGGAAACTCACCATACTCCTTTCGGGCAATTCCAAGGAATTGCTTGGAGCCTTTGAACCTCACTGGAACTCTTACAGGAAGTAGTTGATAGATAACTGGATCCGGAAGATCCGTAACATTACCCGATCCCGTCGAGGCAAAGGTTTCAATCGCGTAAACTTCACCCTCTTCAACCAATACTTCTGATTTGCCAGATACACATGGAACCTGCTTTTCAGAGTGAAGTTCATATTCATTCATCTGGTGACCTGACAATTGTCTAATGGGCTTGAAACCAGCACTTACGATTGTGTCTTCGATAAGAGCCCCGATTGTGTTTAATTTGGCACCAGGACGCATCATCTTGATGGCAACACTGGTTGCAGCTTCAGCCGCTTTTACAAGAGCTTCGTGATCAGGATTTAGGGCAACGGTGAACGCAGAATCAGAAATGCACCCATCAATATGAGCACCCACATCCACTGTAACCAGGTCACCTTCCATTATCACGGTTTCATCATTTAGTGCAGACGTATAATGCGCGGCAACATTGTTGAGAGCAACGTTACAAGGGAATGAAAGTCCTGTTGCGTTCTCCCGGATATGGTTCTCTGTAGCATTTACGATGTCCAAGATCTTTGTTCCAGGTTTGACCATTGGACGTGCGAGTTCCAAAGCCTCGCGAGCAACTACTCCGGCACGTTTCCACTTGTCCCAAGGATCGTCTGATTCTTCGACTTCTGTTTTCTTCGTCTTCTCATCTGACACTGTCTTCACCTTGTACTTAGCTCCGCTGCTCATACATAGACACATAAAAGTGACGGAATGGGGTCTCGTGGCTTCATTCAGGTAAGGGTCTGGGCAATTTCTCGTGCTATTTTGCTCAACATGAAGAAGAGATAGCCAAGATTTACCTTTCTGTTGGTTAGCACCGCAAGAATTGCATCGTCACCGGCGCCTCCAATTATGACATACCCATTGTCACCCTCAATTAGCATTCTGACCAAAGGCCCTCTCTTCAGCTCCTTGAAGACTTTCCCGGTTGCCATTTGTATCTGAGTTGTCCGACCGGCAATGACATCCTCATCAGGTATTAGACCATCACCTAATGCAATTGGATAATGTGAGCAAATTGTTAGGCCCTGAGACCTGGATATTATGAGGCTCGCCTGGATATTACCCTGAGAGGCTCTACTTAGATCTTCAAGCAGTCCAGTCAGAATCTCGGTCTTCGAAGACACGGTTAATTTCCTTCTTAGGCAGGGTTATCGTCAATGTAGAGTGACTAGTATTTAAACTTGAGCAGTTCGAATACCTTTCATTCCTAAACCCGTTTTGCACCTGCAGCTTTCAATCCAGCAACCCGTTTCTTGAGACCTTCACCATTGTCTGCAAGAGCGTTTTTTTCAACATAGGTACCCTGAACCACAATTGATGCGCCAGCTTCAACCCCACGAACCACATCTTCTACGGTGTTGAACCCACCACCAGATATGACAGGAACGTTGGAAAACTGTGTGATCATAGATATCATTTCGCTTGGAACTCCACCACCATCTGCACCACTGCCAGCTTCAAGATAGATAAGCTTGAAACCGATTAATTCTGCAGCAAGAGCGTACATCAGCGGAATCTTTGGTTTATCTCTTGGAAACGGTTTTGCGTCACCGACCCATGAGGCCGTTTTTCCGGGAGCTACCATGAGGTATGCCATTGAGATTGTTTCAATTTCACTCATCTTAATTCCGGGTGCACCAAGGGCTTGAGCCCCAATAATCCAATACTGGTTTGTGCTGTTGAGTAGGCTCATGAAGAACATAGCATCTGCTTCTGCAGACACTCCTGTGATGTTCCCAGGAAAGAGTATAGTGGGAATATCTACTGCTTCGGTCATTGCCTTAACTGATTCGTCGATGTAACCAAAGATGGTACTTCCACCAATCATAATGGCATCACTTCCAGCTCTTTCTGAAATCTTGGCGAGTTGTACTACCTCATCGATATTGGTCGTCAGTGGATCGGGGTCCAAAAGTGTGAAATGAAGTGCACCATCGCTCGCTAGCTTTTCTGTTATATATTTCCAGACTTTGCCAGACATCAAATGACCTCCACGGGTAACAGCGAGATTGAAAGTCGGCTTTTTTACGCTTTTGGTATCAAAGCCCGGGTAAGAATCGGCCTGTTCGCTTTACATATTCGCTATAAGCTCCACCAAAATGCTGCAAGAGATTCTCCTCCTCTGCAACTGCAATACGGTTGTATCCCCAAAAACCAACAAACAGGAATACCGAGATTAATGAGGGCAGGAGAAAAAAGAGACCGATGAAGCAGATAAAGTACGATGTGTATGAGGGGTGACGCACTCGCGAATAGGGACCTTTGGTTATTAGTCTATGTTCTTCACTCATTGCCCATGAAGACGCCATTTCCTGACGCACATAACGAGCCCAACCATGAAGCAGTATGCCTAAACAAAGAACTACTAGTCCTGAAATCCAGAGTCCTGTTGGCAATTCAACAATATAGAAGAGGTATGTTGTTTCAGATGTGATAATTGAAGCAATCCACGCTAACGGAAAAGTCCCCACCAAAACAAAAGCCAATAATGTAGTCAGGCTAGCAATCACCAATGCCGAGGAGGGCACTGCTACGGAAGGTTCTCTAAATACCGATTTGCCTTGCTCTTTTGATTTTTTACTATCCAGATATACGTGAAGAATGATATTGATTCCCGCAAGAATCGCAATGATTGGTCCTACTACGAAAATATCAAACATATGGTTTGTTAGGTTCTGGTGAAATATCTATCTTTCCAGAAGGCTAATGTTAAATATCAATCATAACGGAAGGAAAAGATGAATGTATTTATTTATTTATCGTCGGATAATGATTGTTTTCCGAACCTTTAATATTCATTCCGAACGTTTGTGGTCAACTGGAGCTTTGCTGATGCCCCGCATCGCAAAGATTGCGAGGATGTGACCGAATGACTACGAGCGACCCAGTACCAGATGATGAAGCTGGAACAGGTTCTGCAGAAGACGCTCTAAGAATAGGAGTTTTCCCTTGTAAATGTGGGAAGAACATAGGCGCGATTGTTGACATAGATGCTGTTGCAGAATACTCCAAAACTCTTCCAGGTGTAGTTCATGTCCAAGTAAATACGTACACGTGCGCAGATCCTGGTCAGAAGGAAATTCAGGAAGCCATCAAGGAGCATAGTCTGAACCGCATCATCGTTGCTTCATGTAGCCCCACAATGCATGAAGCAACCTTCAGAAAGACAGTGAAAGGTGCAGGTCTGAATCCCTACCTCTGCATCATGACCAACATCAGAGAACATGTATCATGGGTTCATCGTAATGACCCTGAAGCTGCTACAGACAAAGCGAAAGAGCTTGTGGCGATGTCAGTTGCCAAGGCACGGACTTTACAGGCACAGCCTGAACATGATGTTCCCGTAACTCCAGCAGCTATGATTGTTGGTGCAGGTGTAGCAGGAATGCAAGCAGCACTTGACTTAGGTGACATGGGCTACAAAGTTTACTTGATTGAGAAAGAGCCAACCATCGGAGGCATCATGGCAATTCTTGATAAAGTGTTTCCGCAAAATGACTGTTCAATCTGTATACTAGGACCAAAGATGGTTGATGTGATTCAACACCCCATGATCAAAGTCATCACGATGGCAGAGATCGAACAGGTTTCGGGATATGTAGGAAATTTCACTGTGAGAATCAAACAGAAAGCGCGATATGTTAACCCAGATGCCTGTACGGCATGTGCAGAATGTGTTGATGTGTGTCCTGTTGATGTGCCAAGCCGGGTGGATCAAAACCTCACATGGAGGAAAGCAATCTATATCCCCTTCCCACAGGCAGTGCCTTCCTCATACACTGTTGATATTGAGCACTGTCTTGGAATGGACCTCCTAAGATGTGGAAAATGCTATGAAAAATGCGAACAGCATGCGGTTATTCCAGAGGATACAGAAAAAATCATTGAGTTCGATGTTGGAGTAATCATCCTAGCAACAGGCTTCAAACCTGCAAACCCTGAGAAGATTCCACGTCTTGGATGGGGCAGATATCCTGATGTAATTACTTCATTGGAATTTGAGAGGCTCATCAATGCATCAGGGCCAACAGAAGGCAAGTTGATTTGCCCATCAAGCCTAGAGAAACCAAAATCAGTTGCTATCTTACAGTGCGTAGGGTCTCGCGATATTTCAACAAGGTCGGGATGCTCCAACTTCTGTTGTGCAGAGTCTGTCAAATGTGCACTACTGATCAAAGAGCACTACCCAGATACAGAAGTTGTCATCTATTATCAGGATCTACGAATGCATGGTAAGTACTTTGAAGATCAGTATCTGAAAGCGAGACAAGAGGGAGTGAAATTCATCAGAGGGCGAGTAGGTGAGATTCAGGAATATCCACTTACAAAACATCTACGACTAAGCGTAGAGGATACAACTCACAACAAGCTCATCATGACAGAATTTGATATGGTTGTTCTTTCAATGGGCGCAGAGGGAACAGCGGGCCACATTCCGATAGCAGTTTCCACCACTCAAGATTCATTCTATATTGAATCACATCCAAAACTCAGGCCTGTAGATACCAGCGCTGCCGGAGTCTTCATATGTGGCGGGGCAGAATCGCCAAAGGATATTCGAGATTCGGTCATTCAAGCTAGTGCAGCTGCGGGTCGTGCATCAATTATTCTTCAGAGAGGAAGATTCCCAATCGAGGCATTGAGTGCTAGAATTGAGCAGGACAAGTGCTCAAGATGTGGGACGTGTATTCCGCGATGTCCTTATGGTGCAATCTCGGTAGATGCTACTGGTAAGCATACTGTAATGGGAGCTCTATGCCAGGCATGCGGGACATGTGCTGGCGATTGCCCACAAGATGCAATCTACATGCCTAATTTTACCACGGAACAAATCACTGCACAAATAGAGAGTGCGCTGAAAGAGAATCCCGAGGAGAAGATTGTTACATTCGCATGTAATTTCTGCTCATACCGAGGTTCCGATTTAGCGGGAGTATCCCGGATGCAATATCCCACAAATGCTAGAGTGATTCGAGCCATGTGTTCAGGCAGGTATTCTACGAAATTTGCACAAACCGCATTTGATCTTGGTGCTGGAGCAGTTCTCTATTCTGGTTGTCATCTACCTGCAGATTGTCACTTTTTAACTGGCAACCATTGGATGGCGAAACGTGAACCAAGAATCAGGAGTTGGATGAAGAGAAAGGGTATCTCCGAGGATCGATTCAGAGTTGAATGGGTTTCCGCTAGTGAAGGAAAGAAGTGGCAAGGTATCATGACTGAGATGTCCGAGGTAGCTGACAAACATGCCGAAGTAGTACGAAGTACTCCATTGAAGAAGACCGCAGCGAAGGTGAAAGCTAAACCATCACCAAAGAAGGCAGCAGCCAAGCCCATGAAGATTACAAAGAAAACAACGACGACCAAAAAGAGGTCTACTACAAAGAAGGGCAAGAAGAAGGAGTGAGAATGGTGGAACAGACCAAGGAAGCAGAAAAGATCCGGCAGATTCAGGAATCAGCACAACCTTGTTTCCAGTGTGGAATTTGTGCGGCTTCATGTCCAGTATTTAGAGTTGCCCCAGAGTTCAATCCAAGATTAGCAGTAGACGAGGTCATTCGTACTGGTACAGTAGCTGTTACGGGAAGAGAATGGTCTTGCGCATATTGCCTCATGTGTGAGGAACGTTGTCCAATGGGAGTGGCATTGTGTGAGATTCTGATGGATATCAAAAACCTCTCCTCACATGACGGAAAGGTTCCACCAAATATTATAGAAATGATGGATGTCATTCGTTTTACAGGGAAGGTTTCCCAAGCTTCATCTAGAACTGATAAGAAGCGAAAGGAACTTGGGCTTCCGGATCTGCCAAAGCCGAACGTCGAAGAAGTTCAGAAAATATTCGAACTCACAGGAGCGGCAGATAGACTCACTCGATATCGTGAGGCGGAGGTGGACCCCGAATGAAGTACGCACTTTTTCTGGGTTGCACAATAGCTGATAGATTGCCCTTCATCGAGAAATCAATTCGGATGATTGCACCCGAATTTGGCATTGA
>JARGGA010000087.1 GCA_029210805.1 Candidatus Thorarchaeota archaeon | reverse complement strand
TCCTTCATTTACGGAGGTACTTGGTTTGACAGTAAACAATATACGTAGGTGCTTTCGCTCCGAGCTTGAGGGATTTCAGTGAAACTCGCGATAACACCTCGAGCCGCTAATCTTCAATATGCAATTCGGGACATTGTGGTTGCAGCCAAGAAATACGAGAAAGAAACAGGCGAAAAGCCTCTCTATCTTAACATTGGTGACCCCATAAAGTACGATTGGAAGACTCCACAATACATGGTGGATGCGATCTGCAATGCTGCAAAGGATGGCTGGAATGGATATTCCCCATCAGATGGAGAAATGGAACTCAAACTTGCAGCAGCGGAAAAGGAGAAACGAGTTAATGGAATCACCATTGACCCGGATAGAACGATTGCCACTGCAGGTGTTTCTGAAGCAATTCAATTTCTGACAGGTGCGCTTGTCAACCCAGGTTCGGAGCTGTTGATCCCAGGACCGGCCTACCCGCCCTATATCAGCTATGTGAAGTTCTTCGGGGGAACTCCAGTAACCTATCGAACAATCGAAGAAGATGATTGGAATCCGGATACTGATGATTTACGAAAGAAGATCACAGATAAGACAGTTGGAATCCTTGTGATCAATCCAAACAATCCAACTGGTGCAGTATATAATGAGCAAACACTGAAAGAGATTGTATCAATTGCAGGCGAATTTGGTCTTCCGCTTATATCAGATGAGATTTACGACCAATTGACATATGATGAACGCCAAACTCCTATGGCAAGCATTTCGAAAGATGTTCCCATTATTGGATTCAATGGCGTAAGTAAGGTGTATCTTGCTCCAGGATGGCGTGTAGGGTATGCATATTTCCATGACGAAAATGGAGAATTGGATCCACTCTATGATGCAATGATGCGACAAGCTAGAGTTAGAATATGTTTGAATTCAACTGCACAGATAGCTTCAGCTACTGCACTAAGAGGCGAAGGAAGCCATCTAAAAGAAACTATGTCCCGTCTCCGAGAGAGAAGAGACCTCATCCACAAACGACTCAATGCAATAGACACAATCTCCACTAGACTCCCTGAAGCAGCTTTCTACATCATGCCTAAAATCGAACTCAATAATCGATGGAAAAACGATACGGAGTTTGTGAAGGATGTTCTATCAGAAACTGGAGTTGTATTTGTTCCCGGTTCAGGATTTGATCCAAATTATGGCGCAGGACATTTCAGAAGTGTATTCTTGCCTCCACCTGATATGATTACAGAGGCTATGAATAGACTAGAGTCCTTTATGGAAAAACATACTGCGTAATCTATGATGAGTGAGTCTATTCGGCATCGAGGCGGGATTTCACTTCATTCTTGACTGCATCAAGTGATTCCTTTGCTCTTGATATTGTAGGAAGCTCTGTTGGTTTCGGACCAACTTCGAGAGCAGAATCTGCAACGATTGACTCGATGTCATATTGCAATGCAATGATAGCAGATTTCAGAGACTCTAACGAAGTTCTGACCTTGGTATTTTTTGCAGCTAAAGCGGGATCATCCGTTTCGGAAGCCATTGGAGCTTGCTCGTAGGTTGATTCTGCTTCACGCAGAACACCTGAAACTTTCTCTTTCAATCCTGCGAGAGAATCTTGAACACGTTTCTTACCTGTGCTTTTCTCATCCCACTTGGCGAGAAGAGACACATTCTCATCATCTAACTTGAGGGTATATGTTTCGATTGCCTTGAGAATCGATTCCTTAGACTCGCCCATCTTGGCCTTCGCATATTCTTTCTTTGCAGTTTCACGAGACTTTGCAAGATCTGCTTGAAGTGCCTCGTCACCAATTAACGTGTCAACAGTGTCTACTAACGCATTAACTATCGAAATACGAGCTTTTGCTGAGTTGAGTTCCTTAACGGCAATCTCCTCTCGAGCGGTACGTAAAGATGATTCAAGGGATGAAAGCACCCGCATTATTGGCTCCCCTTCAAGTGAGGAAGAATCAACTTGAGGATAAAGCAGACTAACTCGCCCTTCAGTGATATCTACATCCTGGAGAAGTTTTTCAGTTTCTTTGAAGTCCTTCAGGATAAATGATCCTGGACCTGCCTGCAGAGAATATTCTGTTCGAAGGTCATCAAAATAAGACCCTCTAACGAGGACCTCATATTCTTTAGATCCCATCATATCTTCTTTTGCTTTAGCCTTCAATTCAATAGCCCAAGTTTCTCCAGCTGCTAGAACAGCAACCGACGCTTTGGCATCTCCTGAAAGAATCTGGAGACCTTCATCTACAAACCACTCAACCTTGACATCTTTGGCTGGACCATCACCAGTGTTCACTATGATGCCTCGAATATGGAATTCCTCTTTGAAGGTCATATCCACAGGCAACTCGAGTTGGGATGCTATCTTAGGAACCGTAAGCTTGCCACGAAGCATTTCGCGGACCATTTCAATGCCCTTATCCACATAGGTATTGAATTCATGGGCATTGGCACCTGCGAGTGCAGCTTTAAGCTCCGTTACTGCAGCTGTTTCTGCATCAGCAAAGGCAGTTAGATCCATTGCAGTGATAGCACTTTCTAACATCTGAGGGATTTGACTTAATCTAACAACGCCGGGAAATCGTAAACGCGAAGCATTCTCAGCCGCATACTTGCGGGCTTTGGAGAAAGCTTCAGCATCCTTTCCAATCATGAGTAGTATCATGGCTCCAGTTACAGCAAGAGCTGTTCCTTTTTTGGTTTCAGCATCTTCACCCCACATGAGGTGTTCGCTTGATGCACCATAGAGATCATTAGCTCCCTGCTCATAGGCTTTGAGTGCATTCTCACCTTGGCCTAGCTCAGAGTATGCATCTCCAGCCATACACATGTTAATTGCAGCGGCTTTGAAACTCTTTGCAGCACGGTATTCATTTGCAGCTTTCCAAAAGTTTTCACCAGCTTGTTGCTGAAGATTTTCTGCGCCAGCGAAATCACCCTTTTGTTCGCTTGCTTTTGCTGCCGCGAGGAATTTTTGCCCTGCTTCAGTAAAAGACTGTTTCATAGCTTCCTTGGTGGCTTCTTCAATCATTCTCCGGATATCTTCCTCAGACACGATGTCCTTCCTCCTCAACTTGATAGATACTACGAACTATCTGTTTTCTCTCTTTCGAGTGACTAACATGAACCCTTTTTGATATTTTGCGCTGACTCTAGTACACTTCCCTGGGAGAGTACTTCAGTTTGTCAGGAAGAGCACCACCGTGTCCTTCAATAACGAGCTCGTAACTGCGTCCTAGTGTTGCTCCACTCGCACTACTGTATCCCGCTTTTGAAATTCCTCGAGCGGCTCTTTCAGAGGCCCTCCTATGAATTAAACTCACACCACTGGGGCATGATAGGATTAGCTTCTTCTGAGCATCATCAACCTTCAGGGTTATCTCTGTACCGGGTTGACCGGCACATTCATGAAATTGGCTTTCTCGGTATTCTAGAAATGTCATCGAACAGTCCCTTCTAATTCGAATTCTGTTCGTTCTCTGAATCGGGCACATATTAGCGTTTGCGGGATGGAATCATTCGAAAATGAAAGGGCTGAAAAGAAGAAGAATGTGAGACCCGAGTCAATTTCTGACCTCGGGACCCACTTATCTGTTGATATATACTAAGTTTACTAGGATCAGTCTGGCGGCGGTGGCGGCGGTGGAGTGTCGTCAACCCTTGTATCAACAGGGGTTTTAACCGAATCACGCTGCTTTCTGGTGTTTATGAATCCACAAACAACAAAGACTACACCAAGTACTGCCAAAACTGCTCCGATGATTTGATCATACCCCACTATGAGCTCAATGCCCACAGTTGGAAGCAGAACCATCACAGCACCAGCAATGATCATAAGAACGCCCAAGCAAATTGGCCCAGAGCGTACATATTCTCTATAGGTGAGATATGACATTATTTGTTCTCCCTGACCTAGACCTGTTGGAACAAGTCTGGTACACCAGTAGATGGACTGCACGGAGCAATTTAACATTATTGCGTTATATGATTGATAACGCGGCACAGATAAAATCTGCTCACTGATCGAAGGACATTGTAACAATGCATCCTGTAGAGGATGTATTCACACCAATAGTTAGACCAGTGACTTGCTCGACCTTGCGAGCTATTATCTCATGGAATGCACAGGGAAAACCTCTAGGAAGTTTAGTGCCATCCGGGTCGACTTCTCGTGCTGCTTTCAGAAACGCACATCCTTGGGTTTCAATAGAAATATTGAGTGTTCCAGTTTTTGGCATTTGACTATCACTGGAACAGCTGAAAATCATCTCCCCAAATTTTGTGGGCAACATCATAGGATCTTCGTTATCAATCCACATCCGTACTAAGTCATCAGCAACTTTTTCAAACATTGCTTCAAGATGGCCCTTTGGCAGTGTGGCACTATAGGCAGCAATCTCACTAATCATAACACCATGTGACTCAGAAATGTATCGCCATGCGTCCTTGCCTACTTGTGGAGCAATTGATGGTAAATGACCTATTGGAAGGTACGGAAGATCTGCAGGGGTCTCTGCTACACCACCAGCATCCGATTCAGTTGTTGTCGAACCACCTTCGGTGATGTAGGCGTCTCCATCATCACGGAAGAGATCTGGGACTTCATAGTTAGGAGCAACTCCTGATTGCTGATATGTCCTGGAAAATTGCATCAAACGGCCTGCACAAGTGGCAACTGCGTGTCTGCTTAGTCCTTCAACGCGGATATGACCGTAAATAACACCCACAAAATTCTCTAAATCCAGTTCAGGCATGGTTTTCTCAGCGAGTATCTTCTTACCTCTTACTACTCTGCATGCCCACATCTCGTCCATAACTCCAGCCTGAGCAGAGAAGCTAGTGTTTGTTATTGATACCAATGGTGATATTGGGTAAAATGTTCCCATTATGACGACCTCGGTCAAGCTAGATATCATAAAGTCGCTTGAAAAGCATATCGGGAGTGTAAGACCGAGTGACTTAGTTCAACTGAACCTTCATTGTGATAATGGAATATGGATCTGCAGATATGGATACCTCTTTTCCTTGGACTCCTAGTTCACCAATCTCATTTTCCAATAGATCAACTAAGATAGCTCTTTGCACATTTTGCGCAAATTTGATAGTACTCATACCCCTATTTCCAGAGATCTCGTAGAACCGCAGCACATACTCGGAATCAGCATCGGTAGGTTTGAAGCAAGACAGTTCAAGCTCAGTTCCTTCTACTTCAAGTAGCGATTTCTCAAGAGGTCTCTCAGCGACGCCTCCCTTCAGAGAATAGCCTATTAGAGGTAGCCTGTGCTCAACAGATCTTCGATGAACACGACCACTATTCCAGTCACCTTCATGAGGAAGGAAAGCTAGTTTGTAGTGATGAGTGTCATTCTCCGAGGCTCGGGGGGTTTCTATGACATCGTCATCAATACCATGAGACAGATGCCCAACACTCCTCAGCAATGTTGTACTGATTACCCCATCAATTAGTTCAAACTCGTGCAATCCAATTGTGGAAATGCAAAAACCAGATTCCGGGCCTGAAGCATCAACCCAATCAAGTGCATTGAATGTCCCACATCCATGATCTACAAAATCAGATTGTCTACTGCTAGAAAGTGTTCGTCGTTCCACCATGAACTGTGACCCAGTGTGTACTTCCGATGTAAAGATTTGGAGCGGTACGTTGTATCGGACTCGGCGATTAATCCCTTTGAAATCTATTTCAAGTTCTATGTCAACTCTTCTCATTTTGCTATACATAGTGACTCTTTGAGTGAATTCGGAATGTGCAATTGTGCTTCGGATTTCCGCGACTGTTCTTACGGGTCCCGATTCGCATATTGTGATTTTTCCAGGACTTCGCAATGATGTTATTTTAGAGGTAGTGCTAGCCAGAGCTGATGGTGAGTAGCGATACAAATCACCCACATCATTATCCATAGTAATTGAGGTGCAGCCCTGAGCAATCATTTCAGCCTGTGCAGTCTTGTCAAATAATCGAGATATGCCTCCACTAAATTCGTCAAATTCCAGTATGAATTCTCCAGATTCGACCCAGTTCATGCCAGAACGCAATTCAGTTTCGAATTCTGGAGGAGAATCAGTTCGTCGAACAGTATAGACTCTCTGCCCCAAAGAGGGCATATCTTCAGCTAGAAAGATTATCTCGATGGAGGTCGAATCTGAGTTGTCACTTACAATCTGATATGGAATGGAATCTCCAGATGGGTCGACGACCTCAAAATATTCACCATCCAGTAGCAGTTTATCAGGAGCTATTCGTGCAATATCACTTCGCACCCAAGGCACGGGATTTGAAACAATGATAGAAGCACCCAAATCGTTGCTTGAGAGTCCTATGATTGCAGAACCCATCGCCAACTCTAGCAACTCATCAGCCATATCTAATGCTTGGTTATATCTTCGAACAGCCAATCGGTAGGCATCATCAGATATAACGCCTCTAATAATATTATGATCCTGATTGAATAGCAACATTTTCCAGATGTTGCCAAGGCTCTGATTCTGTGTGTTATTCTTATTTAGCGAAAGATACAGCTCACACAGATAGAGCAATGTTTCCAAACGACGATTGAGTATCTTCAGTTTAATACGAGAGCTAAGCCCTCCTGATCGCATTGCAGTAAAACGGCCGCTTGACAGCTCACCAGAAATAATTGGCAAATCAGATTGCACCGTTTTCAGTTTCTCTGTAAATTCATGCGGTGTAGATATAGATGCTCTTGTTTCTGGAAATGTTTCATTCCACTTTGATACGATATCTGCAAGATGTGGTGGTGGAGGTACAAGTTCTCCGCCGACAGGTAGGAAGATATTATGCGAGGCGCTTTTTGGGCCAGTTTCATCAATCAAATGAAGCAGATTTGAGAAAGCTTCTTGGTTATTTTCCGATAACCATGCAGCAGAATCATAACCCTTTGACAACCATATCGCATTAACACGACTACCGTCAGGTCCACGCCATACGAATTCTGTGGCGGATTTCTGAGATTTTCCTCTCCAGAAGAAATAAGAATCGATGCCAACTTGCCGAAGAATCTGTGGCATTTGGGCACAGTGTCCTGCTGAATCAATTGCCCATCCAGTCCTTACCGAAACGCCTAGTTCTCTTCTGATGTAATCGTTCCCAACAAGAAACTGACGAATCAGAGATTCACCTGTAGGTATTAGTAAATCAGGCATTACGTACGTTCCGCCAACAATCTCAATTCGACCTTCAAGTACCATCTGGTGAAGAGTATCCCAATAGTTTGGGAAGAGTCGCCTAAATCCTTCAAGAAGTGTAACTTGATCTATACAGAATTTGTGTAATGGATTTACATCCAGATAATCTAAGACACTTTTGACATTCCATGCAACAATACTAATGTTGTGTTCATAGGATTGAGTCCGAGCATTATCGAAGTGTAAGAATGGACATAATGTTACAGTCCAGCGATCTCCCATCTTATCTCACCAAATTCCCAGAACGCAATTCCGGGCTAAAAGAGAGTTTTAGACCCGTCCTTAAAGGGATATGTTGTACCTTGGAACGGGCCTATTCTTGGATGTATCACATATATTGAGGGAGGATCTCGGAAGATTTCTCAGGCTGACGCTTCTTCACGCTTTCAGCCATTTGAAGGAACCTCTTGGCATCTTCTTCGGATATCGTTGGACGAACTTCAGCTAGTGCTTCTTTGAAATGAGCCATCATCACTGGTTTTGCTTTCCAGTCATCTCGAACGGCAGCCATTGCCGCCTCACGAGTAAGACCTTCAATGTCTGCGCCTGAGAAGCCATTGGTTAGTTCCGCAAGCCTTTCTAGGTTGACATCGTCGCCTAGTGGCATGTTCTTGGTGTGTACCTTCAGAATTGCCAAACGGGCTTCTTGGTCTGGGGGTGGAACAAAAACAACTGCATCGAATCTACCCGGACGTAGAACTGCTGGGTCCAGTATATCTGCTCTATTTGTCGCACCAATTACAAGCACATTTTGAAGTGATTTCATCCCATCTAGTTCAGCTAAGAACTGATTCACAATTCGCTTTGTGACACCTGTATCATCCTTCTGAGTTCTAGATGACATAACCGCATCAATTTCGTCAAAGAAGAGAATACATGGTGCGGTCTGCCTTGCTTTCTTGAATATCTCGCGAACGGCTTTTTCTGACTCTCCCACGTATTTATTGAATATCTCAGGTCCCCGAACTGAGATGAAGTTGGCTTCGCTCTCAGTGGCAACTGCCTTTGCAAGAAGTGTTTTTCCAGTTCCCGGAGGACCAAAGAGAAGAACGCCTTTGGGAGCTCTAATACCCATTTCTTCAAACACTTCTGGATGTTTCAGAGGAGCCTCGATAGCCTCCCGCAATTGTGATTTGATTTTTTGTAGGCCGCCAACATCTTCCCATTTGATATTTGGTCGTTCTACAAGTACTTCACGAAGCGCAGATGGAGAAATCTCCGCCATAGCCATATCAAAATCAAGCTGAGTGACAAAGAGATTGTTTAATACATCAGGAGGAATGTCGCCAGTTTCAGGATCTTGGTGGGGTAGAGCTCTTCTTAAAGCGTGCATTGCAGCCTCTCTTGCCAATGCTGCTAGATCAGCACCTACGAAGCCATGAGTGATTGCTGCGAGTTTAGGTAAATCAACTCCTTCCTCAATAGGCATGGATCTAGTGTGGATCTGGAGAATCTCTAGACGGCCAGTTTTATCTGGAACACCAATCTCAATCTCTCTATCAAACCTGCCTGGACGGCGAAGTGCTTCGTCTATATCATCAACTCGATTTGTTGCACCAATTACTATAACCTGCCCTCTTCCGGCTAGCCCATCCATTATAGACAGGAGCTGAGCAACTACTCTCCGCTCTACTTCTCCGGTGACTTCAGCTCTCTTAGGAGCGATACTATCCAGTTCATCTATGAAGATTATACTGGGCGCATTCTTACTTGCTTCCTCGAAGGTTTCTCGGAGTTTTTGTTCGGATTCACCATAAAATTTGGACATGATTTCAGGACCATTAATGACCTTGAAGGTGGCACCTGATTCATTGGCTACTGCTTGAGCAATGAGGGTTTTCCCTGTGCCGGGAGGACCATGCAATAGCACTCCTTTGGGAGGAGCAATTCCAAGCCGCTGAAAAAGTTCTGGTGACTTCATCGGAAGCTCGATCATCTCTCTGATTTTCTGAAGCTCCTTACCAAGACCGCCAATATCTTCATAGGTTACTTGAGGAACACTCAACTCCTCAGGTTTAATTGGCTCAGCCCTAATCTCAACCTGCGTACTTGGAGTTATTCGAGCATGCTTGCCAGGACCAACTGCCGTAACTGTAAATTGCAGTCCCTTTCCTATTGAGGAAATGAGGATAAGATCTCCTCTGGTTACTGGCTTGTTTACAATCTGTTGTTTGACATACTGGTCGAATCCTCCTTGAAATCTTATCTGCTGACTTGGAGCCAGTGTTACTTTGGTGGCGTCTGATAATTCTACTCTGCTAACCTCGACAACATCGCCAAGTCTTGCGCCAGAATTTGCGCGAATAAGACCATCCATTCTCACCATATCGAGAACTTCATCCTCTTGCAAGCCGGGCCAAGCCACAGCAACAGTTTCCTTTTGCGCTTTGAGCAGCACGTAGTCTCCCGACCGGATGCTCAGTTGATTTCTAACATCTGAATTAAGTCTGACAATACCTCTACCTTGATCTTTAGGCATTGCTGCTGCAACCTTAAGACGAATTGAATTTTCACTCATTTTGCTTCATTCCCCTATACTACTTTCAATAATCCTTCATTCAATTCCGTGTTTGAATTTGAAGACTTCACTAATCGCACTTCGATGACTCCATTATTGTGTGAAACCGTTGACTGTTCGACATCTATATTGAACGGAACATTGATCTCAATTCCTTGACCAACTACAGGATCTACCTTGATTTCCAGCAACGTACCTCTTGCATACGCAACTGGTTCTTCAATTGAAACTGGACTCTCTACGAGAACCAAGTATTCATCCCCGAGATCAATTTCATCAATAAAGAGTTCATGTCCAGCATTGTCAACAGGCTGTTGGAACTCCTCAGGGCTAATGCCAATGTGTGTCCCGTTCTCTCCAGGAACCATTCTGAATGCGTTTCCGAAGAATCGCTCGAACATATCCTTCACTAGTTTGTCAAAGTCATCATCAATCATAATTCGGCACCTCTTTTGTGGGAGCCGGGCGGCTGCGGCCGCCCATTGGAGTCACTGAGGGAGGCTCCCTTTCTCATATGATGCCAGCTAGTCCCTTGCTAGGGACCAGTTGTTCACTAGTCACTAGTGACCAATTGGTATATAAGGTTTATGACATGGGAGTGACTGTTCTATCGGGAGATTATTCGAGCTCTATTCCTTCTTTGGCAAGAATATCTCGTGCAATCACAACCCCACTTACAGAAGCCTGCATAAGTCCGCGAGTAACTCCTGCGCCATCTCCAGCGGCATAGAGATTGCCAATTGCTGTTTCCAGATTCTTATTAGTGGTAAGGCGAGAAGAGTAGAATTTCACTTCAACCCCATATAGAAGAGTTCCATCACCTGCAACGCCGGGACATAATTTGTCTAAGGCGTCTAACATCTCCATAATCGAAGTAAGATGTCTATATGGCAGGGCAAAACTGAGATCACCCGGACATGCACTCGGGAGCGTCGGTTTGATAGGACTACGAGCTATACGCTCTTCAGTGCTTCTTTTTCCA
>JARGGA010000654.1 GCA_029210805.1 Candidatus Thorarchaeota archaeon | reverse complement strand
TTCGGTGTTTCTGCTTTCGGTATTTCTGTTTTCGGCTTTTTCATGGGTGGTTCTTCTATAGGAATTTCTTCTTGCCAGAAGATGGATACTTCAGTATCCGTAATTTGACTGAGCATGTCATCATATTTTGTTTGAAGCTCAGGATGCTTTTTCAACAGACTCTGGGCATGTAAAAGAGATTTCTCTTCGTTCGCACTATCGTTCAAACGATTTGAGAATAGAGCAATGTACATCACTGCTTCAAAGAAAGTCGGGTTCATTTCAACGGCGCTAATTGCTCGTTCCTTGGCTTGTCTCATACTACCTTGAAGAGCATGAACCTTACCAAGTGTTAGAAAAATTGTTTCATGTTCAACCTCATGTAGACCGTTTATTAGTGAGAGACTTGCATCAGTTAATCTTCCATGCCGAATGTAAAATTCGCCAAGAGCGCACCACCCTTCTGGATTTAGAGGGGAATGATTTGCAAATAAGGTGTACTGCTCTTCTGCTTCCGCCAAATCTCCATACTCTTCATGCATTCTGATAAACTGGATTGCCTGCTGGCTAGAGCTGAATTTAATTGAATCCAATTTGCCACCTGAAATTTCAGTTCCGTGCTGAAATGTATTCCATGCTTCTTCCCTTTTGCCAAGTAGAAGAAGAGCAAGAGCATAGTCAATCCAAACACGGAGATTACCGGGACTCAATTCAGTTGCTGCTCTAGCTAGTTCTATGGTTTTCTCATGGTCTGCTCGTTGCAAAATAGTGCTTGATGCCGTTTTTAGCTTCTCTGTTGCCTCAGTCTTAAGTTTCTCTGCGGCCTCAGTTAGTTTTCGAAATCGATTGCCACTCATGGGAAATGCCCCTAAATCCAATAGAGTCTTAGGCTGACAAAGAAAAAATCTCTAATATTAGTTTCCTTAGTATTCGTATAATTCGATAAAGTTAAAGGGAAACATCAATGGCAGGCGGCCTGTGAGCCTTATGGTAGATAGAAAGGAGGTTTCTAGAGCTGCTGCACTATCAATCGTTGCAGCCCTTCTACTAACAGTATTGAAATTAGTAGCAGGAATTCTCAGTAACTCAATTGGAATTCTATCCGAGGCTTTGCATAGTGGATTGGACTTTGTTGCAGCAGGTATAACTTTTGTCGCAGTCCAAAGAGCCTCGAAAGCTCCTGACGAAGATTATCCATATGGACATGGAAAGATTGAGAATTTCTCGGCTCTTGCTGAAACAGTAATTCTGTGGTTCACATCAGCTTGGATCATTTACGAAGCTTGGCGAAGGATAACTCTGAGTGAGTGGGCAGAAGCGTCTTTACTAGGCATTGGAGTCATGGTTTTCAGTATCATTGTAGACTATGAACGCAGCAGAATGTTGTACAAAGTGGCTGAGAAGCACCAGAGCCAAGCTCTAGAGGCTGACGCACTCCATTTCAGCACAGATATGCTTTCATCCACTGTGGTCCTCATTGGTTTGGCATTTGTTGCGTTGGGCTTCCCGCTAGGAGATCCTCTTGCAGCAATTGGTGTGTCGATAATAATATTCATAGTATCACT
>JARGGA010000653.1 GCA_029210805.1 Candidatus Thorarchaeota archaeon | reverse complement strand
TTCATCTCAAGTAGATACAGGGCTAGTTTTCTTGGGCAGATACCAGCAAGTTCGTACTGCTTTCTCTTTGCAGAGAATCTATAGTCCGAAATCCCCTCTCTACTCATTACTCTCACTACATTCTTTGTTTCTACTTTCGAGTTTTTAGAATATGCTCTGCTATCAACAATGTATCAAATGCATCAGCTTCCGCATACCGAATAAACGCGTTTCTATCCCTCTTCCACATCCTGAGTATATCCTTCCCCTTTTGCTCAAAATCGTCAGACGCTAGTTCCTTCTCCCTTCTCAATGGAAGTTCCTCGAATACTTCTGATTCAATGGCTTGTCGCAAGTTCTTCACACTATACCAAGTCTTTAACATAGCATATAGATCAACATGCGCCGCCTGTTGCAAAGCATCAATTATTTTCCACATGGGTTTATTCATTTTGCGTCTATATTTTTGGAGTTTCTTTAAGAGAAGTGGAATGTCATACCCCCTTAGACCATAACCTATTACACCCAGAGATCTGTGTTCTCCCAGCCAGAGGTTGAGTTTTTTCAGTAGTTCTAGTTCAGCGTCTTCTGATAGCTCTTCCAGAATCAAAACTTCTACATTAACCCCATCTGAGGATACCATCTCGCTTGTCTTTCGACACGCCAGAGATACACCAAGTATGTATTCATCCGTTAGAAAATCATCCCTCTTCTCAACTTGTGTTTCAAGATCAAGTGAGATAACTTCGTTCCAATTATTATGAAGAAGTTTTAGAATTTCTAAATTCAATTCTTCTAGGTACAATCCAACCACGCTCATATCAATTGAACGTGCTATACCTAAAGAGTTCTTCCAATAACAAATGGAGAAACTATTAGTGGTCCTATTACATCATTCCTACTATACTTTCTAAGAACTCCTCGCGTCTGAATGATGCATACTCAGGTCTTCTAATGGATCTAGGAATGAGCCATCTCTCCTTTGCTAACTTGGAAATTGATTCTACATCGCCTTTGTAGAATGATGGTCGTTTCCTTTCTTGTCTAAGGCACTCTCTTGTGTACTCGGCCAACGGAATCATGAAACTCTCGCGTTTTATCTGGTGTTTCAGCAAACGTGGATTGAAACCACATTCCTGAAATGCTACACGAATGACCCGCATTCTCCAATTTGGACCATGGCCAAATCTGTTATTCTTAGCGTATGGATGTTCAATGAGGGTCAGTAGTTGTCGCATTTTATTAAAGATGGTCTGAGGAATGTGAAAATGTCCATATCCCTCAGTAACACCAACAGACTGGAAATACGTCCGCTCCCCAATTTTCACTCTATCGTAGAGAGATGATTTGCCTAATGCTGATGTTGTGGTGAGTAGTAGAAGGTTGTTATTGTGAACTCTTTCGCTGATAACAGATTTCATTGCCGAATATTTTTTCTTGTATGCATCTCTAACCTCTGATGCAGTTAACAATGTGCAAACGAGTTTACCTCCAAGCAGATTGGAATAAGGTGGTACTGCTCCCAATACATATGCATCCATCACGCATCTAAGATTCTCCTTTCTCTGATTCA
>JARGGA010000652.1 GCA_029210805.1 Candidatus Thorarchaeota archaeon | reverse complement strand
TCATGTTATCAAATGACATGCATCCATTTCATCTTTCCGATTTTCTAAGATACAATAATTGTTTTTGAACTAGCAAGAGTAATCTCTTCCTAGACGCAAATGGTTTCGCATAAGGATAGGCGTCAATTATTTTCTCCATTTGGTCGCGATCTTTCACAACTACGAATTGCCATAGTCGTTGGCCTCCTGAATTCGGAGCACTCATTCCTGCTCTGAGGATATTCTGAAGGATGTCATCTGAGACATCCTTGAACTCGAACTTCCTGATACTTCGACGCGTGTATATCGCTTCTAAGATTTCCATAAGGAACGGAGTGAATACAAATCTAATAAGACGCATCTACTAAGCAATAATAGTACAATCTTGCGTCGAATAGTATCTTTTAGTATAATTATGTCAACATACAAATCATTCGAGGTTATGATATGATGCGATTAAAAGAACTTCTCAAGAGGTTTCTTGAATGGTTTGAAGGCACTGGAGATGAATTGAATTTCATAAAAGCGTCAGAGATTCAGAAGTAGAATCAACTGACGATAGGTTGCCGGCCGAGTCAGTGTAAGAAGGCTCGAATTCCTGACCATACCATGGATATACCTGCTTCATCAGCCGCTGCAATGGACTCACTATCTCGAATCGAACCGCCGGGAGCAATAATAGCAGATACACCTCGTTTTGCTGCAGCATCTATTGAGTCACGATATGGAAAGAATGCGTCTGAAGCCATAACTGCTCCTTCAGATCTGTCTCCGGCACGAGATAACGCCAATTCAACTGCACCAATCCTCGAAGTTTGACCCATTCCAATACCAAGTGTCTTTGTGCCTTTGCTAATCAAAGCAGAATTGGATCGTACATACTTGACTACCTTCCAAGCCCATAGTAAATCCTTCATCTGTTGCCCAGTAGGAGTCTTCTTCGTTACCACTAAGATATCTTCCTCACGGAGGCTTCGTGTATCTGAAGGTTGGACCAAAAGACCATTTGGTACAATCCGAATGGATAGATTTGGGATATCATAATCTCTGAACTTGCAAAGAATGATCTTCTTCTTTTTTGATAGAATCTTGAATGCCTCGTTTTCATAGTCAGATGCGATTATCCCATCCACAAACATTGCATTGAGTTTTTTTGCCAATCCCGCAGTAACTGTACAGTTGAATCCCATGACAGAACCAAATGCCGAGAGGTTATCCGTTTCAAATGCGTCATCGAAAGCACTTTCGATGTCTCCCGCAGTTGCAAACCCGCAAGGACTTGTATGCTTGATTATTGCACAAGCAGGTTGGGTGTGTTCAGAAAACAGACCAATACTAGTAGAAAAATCAACCACATTATTCAGAGATACTTCCTTTCCATGAAGCTGTTCGAAGAATGGTTCTCTACCGGGCTGAAGATAGTATCTTGCTTCTTGATGGGGGTTCTCACCGTATCGAAGATGAAGGGGATTCTCATAGCCCATAACAAAACTATCAGGAAATGGTTCATCAGAAGTGAGGTATTGACTGATTGCAATATCATATTTTGCAGTGTGTAGAAAGGCTTTCTGAGCAA
>JARGGA010000086.1 GCA_029210805.1 Candidatus Thorarchaeota archaeon | reverse complement strand
ACAAATTGGGAAAAATCCAGTGTTCTCGGACTGTTGGTGGACATCGACGGATTCCTTGATATCTTGGAGGGATGAATTTGAGAGTGAAGAAGCGTCAGGATACACTCTCATAAACTCAGGATAGATACGAGATACAGCCGCTGCTGTTGTTCTTCTTAGCATCATCTCTGCAACTAGTATGTGGAATGGATTAGAGGACTCTCGCCATGGAAAATTTCGTCCATATTTGCCGAACCATCGAACCACTCTTCTCCTGATCTTTTGGAAGATAGCCTTATTAATTTCGGACATCGCAAAATCGATCCGGACTCAATCAAGGATGTTATCAATAACGCGGGGAATCCCATCAGGAGATGATACAACTATAACTCCTTCCATTTTACGCAAAATATCGGTATTGTCTAGGTCTACTTGACGTGTACGAATTGTGTAGACAATGCCATCAGGTGCCTTGGTCTGAACCTCTCCTGGTTTTTGATCAACGGGGTATAGAATTACAGGAGTGGTTCCTTTCAATGTCTGAGATACTGCATTTGTTACCAATGTGTCTGCTATACCATGCGCTATTTTTGCAGTGGAATTGGCCGTGAGGGGTGCGACGATAAGAACATCATAATGACCTACTTGAAGAGGACCTACGATAAAAGGGACATTAGCATTAGTTTCACGAGTCACCTTCTTGAATTTTGAGTTTAATTCTGCCCAGAGATCATATCTACGCAGCATCTGTTCAGCAGACTTAGACAGGACTACATACACTTTGAGGTCTTCTCTTTGTTGAATTATATCCATGGTATGCAAAACGTCAGCTATCCTATCACCAGAACCTGTTATTCCCCATAATATTCGCTTCAAATTGATTCACTCCCTGATGTATGGTCCTCCTTGAAATATAGTCTTTGTTTAATCTTGTCGTTGGAAATCATTCTTTAGTTCTGATGACATTGGTTGCAGGGGATGTCGCAGTGTACAAAGCCAGTGTTGGAATAACAACAAACATGAAGGTTGATTCAACCAAATGGATTGCTAAGTCTGCAGATTCGTTGGGTGTACACAGTATTTGGATTGGAGAGGATATTGGAATAGGTCAAGAGGTGTTTTCATTGACCGCTTCCTGTTTGTTACATTCTAGCCGTGTTCGAGTTGGAACTGGTATAGTTCCTATGAGTGTCCATAACATTTCTACGATAGCTCGTGCTGCGCTAAGTCTTCAGGAAATTGCAAATGGTCGTTTTGTACTTGGAACAGGTATCGGTGGGCTACAGGACCTACACAAACTCGGAATTGATTTGACCAAACCGGTCACAGTACTTCGTGATACTGTTAGTACGTTGAGAAAACTTTGGGCGGGAGAAACGGTCAATACACACAATCAGCTTTTCGAATTGGACAATTACAACATGCGAAATACGGGGGAAGTTCAAATTCCAATCTTCCTTGGTGTACGAGGCCCTCAAATGCTGCGACTGTCAGGACAAATAGCAGATGGAGTGATTCTTTCTGGACCTCCTGACTATTTGCGTGATGCAGTAGACGAAATTAACAAAGCTGCTAGAAAGGTGGGTCGGACTCCGGACATGATTGAGAAAGTGGCATGGCTACCAACAATTCCTACATTCAAGGGTGGAAAGGAAAAACTTGCAAAGAAAGTAGTATCTATTGTTGTAGCGGATATGCCAACGGCTGTTATCGATATGTTAAGTATTGACTCAGAGAAAATCAATCGCCTTAGAGAGGCAGTGGCAAGAGGAGGGCCAAACGCTGGAATCCCATTCGTTGATAATGAAATGATGGACACATTCACTATTAGTGGCGACTGCAATCATATGGTAAATATGTTTGAGAGAATAGTACAATTAGGCGTAACAGAGGTTGTGCTTGGACCTCCATTTTCTGGTGATTGGAGAGGTGCAATGACGGATATCTTTGAGGAAATCACATCTAGGAGGGATAAATGATGAAGTGGGGAGTTGCAGTCAATGTTCATGAGCAGTATCAACAGACCATCGAACTCGCAAGTCTGGCGGATGCAGCAGAATTGAACTACATTTGGATTGTTGATTTTCCTGCTCCTAGATTCGCCCCTGCAATTGCAGCAAAAATAGCATCAATGACGGGTTCTTCCAGAATTGGCATTGGATTGCTTCCCTCTCTCATTTACGAACCTGATTATGTTGTGAGATTCGCAGAAACCCTAGCTACTGAGTTTGGTGAGAGATTTGATTTGCTCATTGGACCAGGAGACAAGGAAGCACTTGGCACCATAGGGAAGAAGGAGTGGGTCCCAGGTAAGGTTGCGAGAAAAACAGTTGATAATGCCCTCAAAATCAAGCATGGTCTTGAAATACTAGATATCGATTGTCCAGTATGGCTAGCCGCTCAAGGACCGAAAATGATTGCAAAATCGATGGAGTTGGACGGGGTCCTCCTTAACCTTACAGATTCTCAAATGATAAAGTGGGCATTGAATATCCTCGATGAGCGGAGTACATCCTTCAGAGTAGGAATTTTCAGTCCAACCAAATTAACTAAAGTAGAAGATACACCTTCATCCGATTTCCTATATTCTGCAGCAATTGTTGCTCTTGGGGCATCACAACCTCTTATGCAACACCTTGGTTTTGAAGATGTTATCCAATCCGCTCGACAAATTTACTCTAATTATAACAAATTATCTCCTCGTGTATTGGAGGAGATTGGAGTAGAGAACCTACTGAAATGGGGATTTTTTTCAACACCAGATAAACTTGTACAATCAATCAATCAGCTTGGAGAAATTGGTGTTGATACTACAATTTTTGGTCCTCCAATAAGCCATACAAAAGAGTCCGTCAATCTACTTCTTACTGCTTTCGGAATATATAGAGATTCAAAGGATTAGTAATCACTAAGGTATCTTGTCAAATCAAGCGCTTCTGGCGGGGCTGTATACCCATTCTTTGTGTATTTCCATGAGTTTGCTAGGTCGAGTATTGACCGGGATCCTTTCTGAGTTATGGTCATAATTGACTGTACGGAACTGACTCCAGACTGCTCCTCCAAAGACCGTAACATCTGGTAGTACTCAACCTGATGAGGTCCTGGTACACTTGGCCAGAGTATAACTCCGCGAGGGGACACAAAGGATGTAACATGTGGAAAGAATGGAAGAATTGACTGAATGCGATCAATCCATTCAGAATTGCAGACTATCTCAAAACAGAAATCTGAAGTTAGCCCTAAAGCGAACCCAACATAAGGCATCAGGATATTTCGGTCGATTAGTTTTCTAAGCCTTGTTGCAACTCTTTTGGAATCTATATTTATGCTCCTGCGTTCAAGAGCTTTTGCAATATCAGCATGAGGTGCACGTGCATCCAATTTGGCAATAGATGCTAAAACGAAATCTTCTTCGGTGAGTCCCTTTTGAGGTCCTCTCCAGTATACAGTATTTCTAGGAATTTCAGGAACTGGGAGCTTTGGATCTTCGAGTAGCAGTTTAACTTCTTCTGGAAATGTCCAATTGCCGTTCTTGTACAGTGAGAGATTTCTTTCAACGCTACTTGCCAATTGGCGATGAATACTGACATATTCGAAGAGAGATTTCGACAAGATTTTGATACTGTCAAGAAACGCACGCACATTGTTTTGATTCCCTGGGATGTTTACCGAGACATAGCCAAGTTCAGTCATCACAGTCTTCAACATGGTTTTCACAAAGGGAAATGTCGTAAGTTCATCCTCTACAGATTGCCAATCAATTCCCTCACGAGGCGTAAAAAATACAATGACTGTATTTACACGCCATGCTGAGTAATCAAGGAGGGCTCTATATCTTGTAGTATGTCGTTCAGTTAGACGCTTGATGGATCTTGATACGGTTCTTGGGGCTAAACCTGAAATTTCTGCGATTTGTGCGAATGATAAACGTGGATGGTCTACTAGAACTGATAAGGTACTGAAATCGACTGGGCTAATGGGGTTATCTTGAACTAGAAATGCAAAACTGCATGCTGATTTGATTGAGTCCTTTATCACGAGATTGAATTTTCTCAGCGTACGTAAATTCTCAATTATCCGATTTGTGAAGTATTTGTTAATCGGAAGTCTCGTTGGATTGATTGGAGATCTTGCAAACTCGGGATTTTTCTTGAGATGTTTTACTGCTTCTAAAGCGGTTTCGTAAGATACAGTTCCGGAACTTAAGGCAAGGTAGAGTCTCATTGTGTCCAGATAGAATTGTGCAGTTGTATCCTCAACTTTAGGAAGAATATCATCGAATGGTGTCTGTATCTGAGCCAATAATTTCGACGTCAATTCCAATTTACTGCCATCCCTCATTCATTTATCTAGAAAGTTATTTCATCTGGTTGGCCTTGTTTTCTTATCCCGGCGTCTAACTGTCATTTTGTGAATAATATTCTCAAGCCATCTAGTATCTCGGACTTGCTCTGCTATAAATGTACACATCTCTGAGGGGGCTTTGACAATGTGAGTCATCGCATTAGAAATATGAAACAAATCTGTCTGAGGGGGAAGACCTAGTATCAGTACTATCGTGTCCGAACCTGTAAGCACTCTGACCTTTGGTAGAGTTACAGCTTGCGATCGCATCAATTTTGAGATATTCGATTGGGCGGAAGCGTCAATGGTTATTCCAATTATTCTTTCTAGCCCAATGTGGTCCAATGAGATATACGGTTGTGCAATAGTAGACCGAAATTTGTTGATACGCCTACGTAGGGTCCTTTCTGAAGGTAGATTAAGACCTACGCGATATAAGATGTTTGATATATGAGAAGAGGTGCTGAAATAGTCTGATTCAATGGTTGCAGCTATGATAACATCTTGAATCGATGCTCTTCCCAGAGGACCTTGCCTTCGGGATTGGCCTACTGGTAGTATATCTGCATACTGTTTCGCTGCATCAATTGAGGCTTCAAATCTAAAATCAGTTTGAAATGCCCAGCTTGTGCCATTGAAGTATCCGAAATTAAAATGATTAGCAACATTGGTAGTAAAATCATATATCACATCAAGAGAATACGGTTTCTTTCTAAATCGTTGCAATGTATCTATGAATAATCTGAGATCATTTCCTTCTGGTACTAAAGCTTCAAACAGAACTCTATTATCCATTTTAGAAGTTAATTGTGATTTCAACACACGTACAATATATTGATTGTTTTTAATCCAATGTTGAAACTTGGTGATTGAATCAATATCAGATCTTGTGGATACCCAGCCATAGATATGGTGAAAGCCAATCGATTTGTAATCCAGATTACTAAGAATCCTAAGATTGTGTTCTATCTCAAGTTTCTTCCATAGCTGATTGACTGCTGAGCGTGTAACATTCAGTTCTTGTGCCACAGCAGATTGTCGAATAGAAGGATCAATTGATAGTCTACCTAGAAGTTTTGTTATGCCAGATTCGAGTGATGTCATTCAAACACGCCGATATTAGATGTAGCATCTAGGTATATATTTTGTCCGAATGTTTAGATATCAAACATTGTTTTGGCTTAAATTCCTTTTGCAATATCTTTGTTCACATAATACATATTTAGAATCCATTTTATTAGTGAATTACGGCGTTTCCGCGATGTTTCTAGAAACAAACCCTATTATTATGCACCAAATGGTGACTTTCTCTTACAGAACATTGGTAGTAGGATTCAAAAGGATGAATCGCTGCAGACGAACTCAACTAAATAGCTGGTTGTTTAACCATTTAGTATAGTTAGTTCTGCGCCACCAATGTGACAGTACCATGATAAAGCTGCATTGGAGGTGAAAAGGGATTAACGTAGACCGTGTAAGAGCAACATACGAAAGTATGACTCACAACCGAGTAGCTCTTGAATTACTATCAATCGGCATTGTATACGGTATCTCATCTGTAGTACAACCACCCTGCGAAGATCCGGATCCATACTAGCCGATTGCATTTTTGCAATAGCTAGTGGACTCGCTGATGGTTTACCTGCAGGATCGCCTCTAGGCGGTGGGTCATCGGTACTGGGATTATTTGTAAAAAACTACAGAGGAGATAGAAAAACATGTTCAAGATTTTTCCAGAAGAAGATGATGAGCCATTCTGAGAGAGAATCCCGCGGTGAAAGCCGCAACTAAAGAAAGGAAATGAAAAACATGATACGAAGCGGATTAGAAACAACATTTGCGAACGTGATTGGTCCTGAAACAGGACGTGAGGTGGACCCGTTCAACGATCCGGAGATTATCAGACTTGTCGCTTTGAATTTAGAGCTGGCAGTAAGAAATCTTGTAGGGTCAGCGACACCACCTGAGTGCATTGTTCTTTCAGCGGATATCTGCACACATAGGTTAGTCGCCATGCCAACATCGGATGGTGATGTAAGTGTGCTTGTATTTCATGTTTAAGAAACAGTGCCGCATAGGAAATTGGATGAGTTTCGGAAGAGAATTACTCTTCCGAGATTATCGTCCGGACAAAAACAGGCAGGAGTCTATATACCATACTTAGTACGTACTTAGGAATCGTTGGGTCAAATGGTTTGAATCCAGTTGCAACAACTATATACCATACTTAGTACGTACTTAGGACTAGAGATTCTTTTCACACTCTACCTACAAGAACGTTCTGGGATGTAATGTGACCGAACTGCTCCAAGAAAAACCGGATTCATCGAAAAAACAGATAATTTGAATGATTGCGGCACGAAAGTAAGACCGTAAATCTGAAATAAAAAATATAGATGAGGGAGTAAATACGGTCCCAGAACAAGATTTGCAAACTTCTTTGAGAACGATTTTTTCAAACAAAAACTATACCGTATTTCTCACAACGTCGTGGGTGTATAGTACATTCAACTACATGAGTTCATACTTCAACCTATACCTGAGATCTCTTGGGTGGGATGTATTGTTGATTGGTGTGGTACTATCCATCTCTGCGGGGTTTAGTGGCATTTTCAGGTTGATTGGGGGATATATGGGAGATGTGGTCGACAGAAAGAAGATATCTTTCTTTGCATACTTGACACTTGCCCTTTACTTTCTAGCAATCGGAATATTCTTTGAATTCTGGGTTGTTATCGCTGCTATTCTTGCAATTTCTATACATGATCTCTTCAGGAGTGGCTCCTCTGCATACCTCATGGATAATGTTCCAAAGGAACACAGTGGTTTTGCATTGTCTTTATTCACCGCGGGTAGAGGACTCAGCATCATTTCATTGATTGTATTTGGTTTCATCGAACCTATGATAGGTTTCTCAGAAGCATTCAGAGCTATGTATATTATGACTGGTTTCTGCGTGCTTGTCGCCTCTGGTGCTAGAGCATATTTCTTGGATTCGAGTGTCCAACTTCAAAAAAGAACAGATAGAGGATTGATATCAGAATTCTTTTCTCAAAATCGAAAAGCTGCGGTCTTGCTAATAACAGCCATCCCTGGCCTCATCTCTGTTGTCGTTCTAGATACAATAAGCGATTCGCTCTTCAAAACCGTCGCCCTAATCTATGCGAATGAAGAACTTTCAATTGATATTGCAGGAATCAATCTAATCCTGATGTTTCAATTGTTGATTTCAGTACCCTTGTTATTGAAGATGGGAAGAATTACAGATAGAAAAGGAGTGAAGAAAGCTGCAATTGTAGTCTACAGTGTCATGCCAATAAGTGCGGCATTGCTCTTTTTCGCGCCGTTATTTCCATACATGATTCCAGCAGGTTTTGTTCTAGCATTTGATACGTATGCTCCAGGATTAAGTGTTATTTTCTCAACAGCGTTTGTGGGAATTGTGATGAAATATCTGAATGATGCCTTATGGTGGGGTTTGATTGTCATCTTGATTAGGAAGCGGCTCCCTCAAACCGATACAGCAAAGGTGCTATCTATCTTCTGGGTTATTGTGTACATACTTTCTTCTGTAGGTCCTGCAATTGCTGGTTTTATCTATACTTTCTTGAATCCACAATCGACGTTCCTCACAGTTTTTGTGCTCAATATTCTAATCCTTATTTCAGTGGCAAAAGGACCATTTGGAAACAACAATTCCGAACAACAACAAGAGATAGAACCTCAAGAGCAGGATTGAAATTGTAGAGTGTTCACCAACTAATGTAGCTGTAGGAAGGATGTACGATATGCCCACCGATACAAAAGAACAGGGGAAGGTAATTCTCAAATTGCTTGTTAAAGCACATTCAGATGCTCCAACAACATACTTGAATCACAACAATGCATTCGAGATGCTAATTTCTACATTGCTCTCAGCACATACAACTGATGCTTCTGTCAACAAGGTAACTCCTGAGCTCTTTAGCAAGTACCCAGGACCAAGAGAAATGGCAAAGGCAGAGATAGATGATTTAATTCCTATTATCCGAACTGTGGGAACGTACAATCGGAAATCAGAGTACATCAAAAAAGCTTCTGAGATATTAGTTGAAAGATACAATGGAGAGGTTCCCAAAACTATAGACGAACTTATCGTTCTACCGGGTGTGAGTAGGAAAACCTCAAACGTAGTTCTTTCGGTAGTTTTTGGTATCAATGAAGGTGTTGTTGTTGATACACACATCGGACGTGTGACTCAACGTCTTGGTTTGACTGAGCAGACGAAACCTGACAAGATTGAGAAGGATCTCATGGAGATGTTACCACGAGATAAGTGGTATGAGTACGCACGATTAGCTGGAGCGCATGGTAGAAGAATTTGCGATGCGAAGAAACCAAAATGTGCGGTTTGTACGCTAAATCACCTATGTCCTTCTGCAGTTCTTTAATCACAAAAACTCGAAAGAGCTTAAAAGGCAGACAGCCTGCATCACCTTGGTTCCTATGAGAATTGGAATGGTTAGCAAATTCCATGCAGCAGATGGACTCTGTATAAGAGCAAACGATGTTCTAAAGGGACTGCTTGACGGAGGTCACGAAGTTCATGCATTTACACAGTCCAAAAAAGTTGATGGACTGCCATCTAAAAGAGTCCATAGATTCTCTGCAGTGCAGCTCAACCCTCATTTTTCAATAGATTCCATAAGCTCGGTTCGAATGATTGCAAGAGAAAGTAGACGTCATAAAATTGATGTCCTTCATGTTCAAATGAACTCGGGATCCACAGAATTTGTACTTCCGTTCTTTAAGAAATCATTACCTCCCTTGGCTCTAACCTATCATCTAGCTTATGCTCAAGGAAGCTCGATGTACACCACCATTTTCGGAATTGCCTGGAAAGCATCACTTTATGCTGCCAGAAAATATGATGAGGTGATTCTTGTTGATCCGTCTCAGAAACCGCATTTCGTTGGAAATGGAATTCCTGAAGAAAAGATTTCTGTAATTAAAAACGGAATTGAAACGGATGTATTCATACCTCCGAAGAAGGCTAAAGACGATGGGATTGTTGACTTTGTGTTTGTTGGTCGACTTAGTTACGATAAGGGTGCACATTTACTTCTCAAAGCTTTTGGAGAATATCATCGAATCAATCCACAATCCAGACTCACCCTAATAGGAGATGGGATGGTGAAGCCACAAATCAATGGAACTGTTGATGATGACTCGATTAGATGGATAGGTACAATTCCCCACGAAAAAATTCCAGAAGTATTAGGTAAGATGGACGTTTTCGTCATTCCCCAAAATATAGGAGGTTTGGGACTTAGTGTGATGGAAGCCATGAGTTGTGAATTACCCGTCATTACAACAGCAATAGGTGAAACAATTCGATTACTTACAGATGAAGAGGGAGTCTTGGTGAAACCTGATAGTATGAAGGCAGTACTGGAGGGGATGAAATTTCTGGGCGACAGTCCAGATCTAAGAAAATCTATGGGAAGGAAATGCCGTGAGAAGATAGTAAAAAGCTATTCGTGGAAGACGCAGATAGAATCTCTTGAGAAATCGTACGAGAGAGCAATTGCTCATTCAAAGAACACTCAGCATTGAAGAATCAATTAGATTTAAGCGCTTGAGATAATCAATAATCCAATCCGCAGCCCATTCTACGTAATCATCGCAATGATTTATTGTAGGTCCGTCATTATTTCGCAGCTTGCCCATTTGAGGAACTTGTCCTTTGTCCATAGCCAGTAATTCGGCACATCGCATAGAACCCCAATTTTCAACAAAAGCAGCAATGAAATCTTGATTGATTTTACGATTCTTGGTTCGATTCAGTTGGAATTCATCTCTCTCCTCATTGCCTTCTGTGCCACCTGCAAGACCTAGACAAATAATTGCGCCAGACACTGCTCCACAAATTTCACCAGTTCCAGATATGCCTCCCCCAAGAAGAGAGACTATTCGCATACAGGATGAGTTAAAATTTGGGATGGGAATGGCCCTATTTACTTTGATTAAAATGCTCTCAGCGCAATTGAAGTTAAACCGTTTTCCTGTTCCATTTCAATCAGACCCGGGACTTAGAATACATATGAAAAACCTTAGGATGTATACCATAGAATGTCCCAACATCAGGCTTAAAACGTGGTTATCGTTCATATACTCGGTTATCGCTATGAGTGTTCAACAATCTTTTGAGCAATTAATTTCCCTTGCGATACAGAGGGAAGAGGAGGCTTGCGAGTTCTATACGAAAGCTGCTGAAGATGCTACCTTATCGTCATCTGGAAAGCTGCTTCAGAGACTCGCAGAACAGGAAGTGGGTCATAAGGAGAAGCTCATGGAATCCCTTAAGGGAGATGTCTGTGATACCTTCACCTGCAAGACAGTGGCAGAAGTTGAAGAGGCAGGACTCAGCAAATATTTGATTGATATTCCCCTTGACGCAGACTCTTCTTCACAGGATATTCTTGTTGTCGCCATTAAAAAGGAAGAAGGCGCACATAGTTTCTACAAAGCGCTCTCTGAGTTGACTGGTGTGGCAAACCACCGTA
>JARGGA010000085.1 GCA_029210805.1 Candidatus Thorarchaeota archaeon | reverse complement strand
TGCCTCAGAGGCACAGATATTTGCAGATGGAGTTAGAACACTGGTTGACCAAATCAAAGAGATTGGTCCAATAGAGAGGTATTGGATATGAAAAGGTTCGCAATATTCTTTGAACAAAAGCACAGTGAAGTACGTCGACAACGAAAAGCCATAAAAGAGGCTTTGGTTGGCGGAGCAGATACTGTGGCCAAGATTTCCGACTCCACCGAGCTCGCCGAGGATCTTGTTCTCTGGAACATGATGGGCCTTCTCAAATGGGGCGCAGTTGAAGTTTCGGGCCATGGAAACCATGAAGTGGTTTACTCCTTAAAGGAGGTATGTTTATGGGTGATCCTGTACCTGTCGCAATGGGCCAAGGTTCCTCTTGCTGGGGATGCTACCAGAGTCTGATTGACAATCATCTTGGATTGGCAACTATTCTCCCTGCAATAGAAATCAAATATTGGCAAGCGGTCGTGGACTACAAACTTCATCATTTGGAAGCCTACGAAGACAAATCAATTGTCGTTGGGTTCTATGAAGGAATGGCAAGAACTGAAGAGGATGTTCATCTATTGAAACTTCTTCGGCAGAAATGCCAGATTTTGGTATCACTAGGCTCGTGTTCCTGTTTTGGAAGCGTAGCTGGTTTGGCCAATATTTCAGATATAGAAGAATGCCTGACAACAAAGTTTCGAGAAAACAAAACCGTGAGTGGTGGCAAGGTTCCCTTAGTGAACCTTCCAAAAATCGAGCCTGTGGTTCGTCCGAATTCTGACTATGTGGACTTCGATGTGTACCTGCCAGGGTGTCCGCCCACTTCAAAACTGATCGCAGCGGCTATCAATCATCTACTCACTGGAGAGCCACTCGACCTTCCACCTCATACAGTCTGTCACTATTGTGCGCGTGAGAAGAAAGAGACCCCTATCTCTGAGATTTTACGTCCATTCACTGGTCATGCAGACCCAGACCGATGTTTGCTCGAACAGGGTTACATCTGCGTTGGAGCATCAACTTGGGGCATCTGTGAGGGTCAATGTGTGAACAAGGGAACTACTTGTCGTGGCTGTTTTGGACCACCGCCTCCGATTATGTCGGATCACGGAGCGGCTTCCATTTCAATGCTTGGAACATACGCACCTATAGAACCAGAAAAGCTTCTGGAACAGGTGAAAGATCCTCTTGGCACCTTCTATCGGTTTGATTACGCAACAAGCCATCTAGGCCGAATGCGAATCAAGAGAGAAGATGCAAAGATGGCAAAGGAGGAGTCATAGATGACTGACAATAAGATAGTCAAAATTGATCCAGTAACTCGACTTGAAGGCCACGGAGCCCTTACTATTACATTGAGCAAGGACAACAAGGTCAAGGACATCCAATACAATGTGGGAAGTACTCGATTCTTTGAGCAATTTCTCACGGGTCGTCCAATGGAAGAAGCTCCACGGATTGCCCCTAGAATCTGTGGTATCTGTCCCATCCCGCACCATCTTGCTTCTACCAAGGCTGTTGAAGCGGCTTGGGATGTGATACCTCCTCCAGCAGCAATTAAGCTCCGACGTCTGCTCATTGAAGCAAAGCAGCTCTCAAGCCATGCTATACATTTCTATGCTTTGGCAGCACCTGACTTTGTATTTGGTCCTTTTGCAGATCCTGCTGTGCGTAACGTTGCTGCAGTTCTAAAGCATCTACCAGATGTCGCAGTTCAAGCCATTAAGATAATGGAATTTGGACAGGAACTCTGTAGAGAGATTGGAGCAAAAGCCATTCATCCCGTTACAGCAATCCCCGGAGGAATGCTGCATCACCTCACTGAAGAGGATAGAGACAAATGGTTGAAACAAGTTCCTGAGCTACTTGATAACATCAACAAAACTGTAGACCTTGCCAAGACGGTTGTCAATGCCTATATCGATGTCATCACTAAAGTTGCCGTTACTCCAACGTACTACGTAGGGTTGACCAACAATGGTGTTCTTGACATCTATGATGGCGATGTCAGAGTTATGGATCCAGAGGGCAAAATCGTTGCTAACTTCGAGCCAAAGGATTACGTGAAGTACTACGGAGAGCATGTTGCACCCCACTCCTACGCGACTCACATATACTACAAACCTGCCGGCTATCCTGATGGTATCTGGAGAGCTAATACACTTGCTCGATGTAATGTTGCTGATAAGATGGCAACTCCTCTTGCTGATGCAGCCCTCAAAGAGATGCGGGAACTAGTAGGACGCCCATCACATCATACGTTTATTTACCACTACGCTCGAATCGTCGAAATGGTTCAGGCTGCTGAGTGGATCAAGACACTACTTGAGGATCCCATGATTGTCAGTTCAGACGTGAAACTATCTGATGTTACACCGAAGGCTGGTGATGGTGTGGGAATTGTAGAGGCTCCGCGAGGAACCCTACTCCACAACTACGAGAGCGACGACAAGGGAATGCTTGTCAAGGCTAATCTGATTGTTGCTACAAACAACAACATTGCTGGCATTGAGAAATCCCTTATGACTGCTGCAAAACAGATTTTCGAGGACAAAGCCCTCGACACTCTGAAACTACCAGACCCACTTGTGAAGACATAGGAGCAGAATCAAGATGACTGAAGAAATACCTGAAGGCGTACTAAATCTCATTGAGATGGTCGTGCGCTGCTACGACTGCTGACTTTCATGTGCGGCTCACATGGTCGTTGTTCGCGAGGATGACGATGGTGAACTGCACGAGATAGTCAGGAAGGATTTTGTGCTTGGTGGAGTATGAAGGCTCAACCGAAACTTGGGTTGGGCTGGACGGCCCCGCAAGGGTCCGCCCGCACTTTCCTTCATTCTTTCTTTTTACCAATCATTCAGAAAAGGAGAATATACCAGAATTAACCACATTGTGAGTTTGAGAATAAATAAAATCCATAACAGAACAGGTTCGGGAGCGCAGGGACAAAGACCAAATAGCTACAGCAAGACGCGCAAGAAAATTCACCGGAGAAGAGACACTGTTACTTGGACTCGAAATGTCCAATCTAGCTTTACAGTGCGCAGGAGCTCGAAAAAGAACCTCAGTTGATTTTGAATGATATATAGCGTGACTGGTATTTCCATGGCTTCAAAAATCAGACGAATTTATTTGGATTGTTGTGTTTCCATAGTTGTAGAACAGGATGTGATTGGTTGAATATAAATGAACAGATGGAGGAGATTGTCACCAAGATAAGAAACCATCTTGGAGAACAACTTGATTTCATAGTTCTATTTGGTTCGGAAGCGACCGGTCATTCTCATCCTCTAAGTGATATCGACATTGGAGTGAGAGTATCAAATCCTACGAAAGGACTTCATGATACCTTTGCAAATCTACTCTCTCTCTTTGATTATACTGATTCTTCATCCTTTCCTAGAATTGATGTCACTCTTCTGAATCTTGCATCTCTCACACTTCTTTACAGGGTGGTTCGAGATGGAAAAATTCTGTATGCGAAAGATGATGAAGTCTGGTCTTGTTTTGTTGAGTATGTTCTTGGTAGGTATCCTGATTGGGAATACTATATTGAGAATTACTTGAGGCAATCATTGGGGGCATGAAATCGATGACCGTGGATCCTCATGTTGTAAAATTGCGTCTTGATATGATTCTCTCTCATATTGAAGAATTAAAAGAAGTATCACAAAACGCTGAAGATTCATTCTTGTCAAATAGCATCCTTCGAAGAGCTACTGAAAGAAGTCTTCAGCTTATTGCTCAAGCAATAATAGACATCTGTACTCACATAGTTGCACATAATCATTGGGGGGCACCTCAAACATATAGTGATACTGTGAGAGAAGTTTCAAATCGAGGAATGATTGAGAAGGGTCTTTCTTCTAGATTGGTCGAATTGGTGAAACTGAGAAATGTCATAGTACATCTCTACTTGGAAATTGATCCCAAGATTGTTTACAGAAGTGCGGTGCTAGCTGTAACTGATGCCAAGTTGTTCATTGAATCCATGAATAAATTGTTTGAATAGTAATTCCAACCAAATAATTCATGCAATATGACAATTGCCTACTATGGTGATTGAGTCGCCCGCAAAACACAGCGCAACCTTTCCTCCATTCTCTCTTTTTGTAAGTCATTACGAAAAGGAGAATATATCAGGATACGCCATATTGTGAGTTTGAGAATAAATGAAATCTATAAAAGAACAGGTTCAGGAGCGCAGAGATAAAGAGCAAATAGCTACTGCAATGCGTGCAAGAAAATTCACCGGAGAAGAAACACTATTACTTGGACTCAAGATGTCCAATCTGGTTTTGAAATCTGCTGGAGTACGTAAAGATGGATGACATTTCTCAAGTGCTGAAAATCGTATGCGATTTTTTCAATAAAAATGACATGAAATATGTGGTTGTTGGTGGGATTGCGGTCATGTATCATGGAGTGCCAAGGACCACCGTTGATATTGATTTCATTATAGATTTGAATGACGAAGAAATTACACAATTTGTTTCTTTCATGCAATCAGAGAATTTTGAAGTTGCACTTGATGATGCACTTGATTCAATGAGAGAAAAAACTCACATAATAGTCTTTGTAGGTGATGGATTATTGCGACTTGATCTTCAAGGTGTTATCTCAGATTTTGATAGGAAAACTCTAAATCGGTCTATATTTGTGAGTCACTTGGGAACATCTCTCAACTTGGGTTCTGTTGAAGATACACTCATCAATAAGATTCTTTTCCAGGGCGAACAAGACCTTAGATATGCACTTGGTATAATTACTCGCAACCGAGAAATGCTGGATTTTGAATACGTAGAGGAAATGTGTATGAAACTAGGTATTCATAAAGAGTGGAAGATTTTCAAAGACACTCATTCTGGTGTATATTGATCCAAGGGTCCGCTCGCACTATCCTTCATTCTTTCTTTTTTCTTACTCCAAATTACCTGTTATGCGATACTGGAAATTGCTTATTAGCAGCAAGACGAGAGATGATACGGTAATAATCAGAGCAAAAGGACTAGGAATGACTGTGAAGCGGATAATACCTCAAGGAGGTCATCATACCTTGGAGAATGTTGCCCATCTTATGTGTCCACATGTCCAAGTCGAAGATGATTTCTTCATCTGATTGTTTCAATCTGCTTGTTCTCTCAGATACAACTTCATTAAGTACGTCGTGAGGTTCAAGTATTGAAGTGATAATCATTGCAACTGCTATTAACAGAAATCCTGCTCCAGCGAGACCATACCATATGCTCTCCAACGTAAGGAAAGGATCATCCAAAATCGCTAAGAGAAGTAGTGAAACAATCCAAATGAATAAAGAAAGACCTGATGCAACTGTAATTCGGTCACCTCCTTTTCGCCATTCTTTGACATACCTAAAGAAAGCCAAAAAGAACGAAACCATCACCATCAAGATTACAATGATGCCTTCAGTTGTTGCATTGAAAATTTCTCCCTCTCCTGTAGTGGCTGTAGAAATGATAACCGGCTCAGCACTGAAAGTAAACCAGAAAATGAATGTCGGTACAGCGATACCTCCCCAGACAGAATAGATCCACCGTTTTTCATCAAGTAAAGGTGTATATCCTCGAAAAGCACCAGACAGAACACTTGGTACAAGGGCCATTCCAGTGAGAATGATAATTGAATGGTGGTGGTTATAATCTGCCATTCATCGCAAATCAAATGCTGAGGAATACGCATCCCACATCCCCTTTGAATATCACTCAAATAATATATCATATTATGTTATAATTATATGATGATATGATGTATTCAGCGACGTTCAGAAAAAAAGAAGTGACGAGCAAACCTCATCAAAGATGCCCGTAATAGTATATTGTGATTTAGTATTCTTTAGCTGACATATCGTTTGCAGTGTCGACTGATTCAAACGCTTCCTCAGAACCGCTAAGTTCTCCGTACTTACCAATGTTCAACCGTAAGTTGCGCCTGAAGAGACCTGTGTAACCGTTTTTCAAAGTGTATGATTTTCCAACTTCAACACTGTCAATGCTGGCATCCCATAGTGGAACTGATACTGTTCCGGTTGAATCACCGACAACTGCATCTAGTATTCTATGTGTAGTGCCATCATGTCTTGATGTAACTTCACGTTCTTCACCCATCTCCATAACCTTGAAGGATATGGTAACGCTTTTCATTTGTGGTTTCAGTTCAGTAATAGTAGCCTCAATAGGCTCTCTTTCAGTACTCATGTATATCACTCACTTATGCAATTAGCATAGTTGATTGCAAGTAGTAGGTAAAAACTAGCGAATTCATCAAGGAAATGTGAGAAAGGCAGAACCACTCACACACTCTTTCTGAGAAGGCGCATAATAATTAATTATATTCCTGCAATGGATTCTTATTTCATACCCTTATAGCAATGCGTATTTGGACTAACTCTCTATTATTTCTGATTCATCCTAGAATGAATAAGGTATAGAATTAGTGATCAGGGAAAAGCAATCGAACTTAGATTACCTACAAAATCTGAATGCTTCTAGGGACGCCATTGCTTTTGAGTTCTAGATATGCAATATCGCTAATTTGATTTCTTCTTGATGATAAAAACACCTAGTAGCACAACAACCACTACTGAACTCATACCGATAGAAAATCTCAATGTTGCGTCCGAGAATAGCGATGAGTCAGAATTAGAACTGGGATTTGTCTGGATTGTCGAGTATCCTGTTGCATCACTAATTGTGATGTTATCCATTTCTATTTCTGTAATTTGGTAATCCAGAATTGTGAAGCTGAAATTTCCTATTCCCCCGAAAGAAACAGGGTTCGAAGGTACTAGATGCAATGAAATGTTTTCCCCACCTGACCAAGGCGTCAGAAATCTCTACAGGCATCTGCTCGCATATCATCAATGACCATTCCTCTTGAATCTATGATAAGCATCTGATCAAGGTCAGGCGCGTCGAATACACTGAACCTGATTCGAATCATCTGTGCCCCCTCATGCGATATCGTCCAACGTCGTGGAGATTGTTCTAGATGATTTGAAGAAATCCCTCTTTCAATTCTAAATTCCTCATCACTTTGAAGGGTGGTTTCGGTGTTCAAGAAACGGTAGAACGTATTGTTTTCAGTAATTGTCCGCAGAATCAAGGTTCTTATAGAAGAGTAAGAGGAGTTGAATAAGAACTCGAAATAGAATTCAATCGATGATAGTGAATTCATGGTATTCCATCTATAGCCATCATGATATTCTACTCTCTTCGCTATCATTTCATACTCGCGTGAAAATTCAACTGATATCCTAGACCTAGATCCATATGAGAAATCTTCCATATGCAATCTGAAATCAATATTTGAAGTGTTTCTTTGAATCATTACTTGATCTACTGATTTTGAAACATTACTAAGTACACTGAAGCCATCTTCAGTGACCAATACTACATCCTCGACCCGAACAGCCCACCCATCTTCAAACCACAAGCCTGGTTCTATGGCAAGTACTTGTCCTTCTGATAATACCTCTTCATTTCCTCTCCAAAGAACTGGTTTTTCATGAACATAAAATCCGACACCATGTCCCCAATATTCATGAAAATATACATCATCTCTTCTCAGGTAGTCTCTGAGATGTGATTTAATAATTGCAGTTAATTCGCTTATTGGCTTCCCAGCTCGAATCTCCGCTATTGCAGCTTCTTGGGCATTGACCACCGCTGTGTATGCGCTTAGTACTTCTTCATCTACTCCTTCGAAAAAGTACGTACGCGTGATATCTGTGCATATACCGTTAAATTGGCATCCCATATCGATCATTACTACTTTTTCCAACTGAGGATTCATTGAGTGATATCTATCGTCTAATGAATTGCCATGAGGTTCAGACAATTCTGGCCCTGACATCACAAGTGTAGGAAAAGCTAGATGGCTGTCTGCGCCCTCAGCTCTCATTAAGGCTTCAAGATAAGATGCGACTTCACCTTGCGTGAGTGCTTCAGAATATGTCTGTTGAAGAATGCTCTTCGCAACTTCAAATGCTGATGATGTTATCTTTGCAGCCTTTTGTGCATCATCCGCAATTACAGATAGAATAACTGAATCTTCTATAGCGGGTTCAATCGGTGTTTTTGTGAGGTAAGTACTCACAGGAGCCATTGCGATTATGAACAAGAGAAATAGGGCGATTAAGGAAAACTCTATCCTCCTAAGCATAACAATCACACCACTCAGTTCGATGTGTAATACATTTCTGAATACCTAATATATAGCTCAGACTGCGCAAGCGATATCAACACGTTTCTCAATTGTTTCTTAAGCAAACGATAACATTAATAACAAACGTTTGCTCTAAAGACAATCGTTAAATACAAAATCAAAGACATGCTCCTACAAGAGCAGCTAGAACACCGAACAAGGTGATACAACGCTCGATGACAGTGGAGATTTTACCAAATCATACGAGTACTTTCACTCTAATTTTGGGCATCACATCAGGAGTCTTCATTACTGCAACAGTAATAGTATTCTATCATGCTCGAAGACACTAGTACGCACTAGAAGACCGCGAGGTTGAGCTCCTCGGATTGAAATAGCACTGCTTTGTGCATTTTATCAGAAGCCATAGTCCAATGAGAATCTATAATCTATCCATCTCTTGAGATCTTCGCCAGAGTCTGAATCAGGAAAAGACCCTTTGTCTCTCCATATCATTCGAAGTCTGGTCATCTCTTCTGATCGATTGCTGACAGTGATGATATCGCCATCTTGTACTTGTATCTCAAGTAATGTTTCGAAAGAAAGAGGTCTCTGGTAGCCCATATGCACGTATATTCCCTCAATGAAGTCTTTTCCAAAAAGTAATAATCCGGTGAATTTTGACTTTAGACCTAGATTAATGTGGGAATGTGAAAAGAAACCAAAGCCCTTCTGTTCGTTTACGATTCTCTTGACTGGCGGACCTGCATTTACGCCATTTATCTCAGGCGGTTCTTCCTGAGTTCGAATATCCAGTCTATCTAGTACAAGCTGTCCGTTGATGCAGTTATAATGCTTAACATTTCCACGCCAGCAAGAAGTTGAATCCATTACCAAATTGAGTCTAAGCTCTTCCACTTTGAAAAACCCTTCACCTTTGATTCCGACTAGAGAGTATGTTTCTCCTTCATATCGAAATACATCAGGTATCTGCGCTGTCATCTTTTCCAAGGAATTCAACTGGCGTGAAGGAACATCAAAACTGTGAGTATCTAGGGGGTCGTCCATTTGCGAGCATTATCGAAGGCTTCCTTTGCCTCTTCTTGTTTTCCTTATTCTCTCAAGACAACGCCTGACCAGCCCAAACTAATCCATACCTTGGCTTAATTTCTACTGCTTTTCGAAACGATTCTTCTGCTTCACTGACTCTTTTCTGTCGCCCCAAAAGGTTCCCCAAATTATACCAGGCTTCAGCAGATGAGGGTTGAAGATTCGCCGCTTTTCTAATAGATGCTTCCGCATCATCATATTTGCCGACTGCGACCAATGTTGTGCCAAGATTAAACCAAGCCCGATAAGATGAAGCATCTAAGTTTGCGGCCTTATGAATATCTAATAATAGATGTGCAATACCAATCTTAAGCATATGTAAGATGTCTGAAATCTATTGGCCCGGCATTCAGGATTGTGAATAAAACTTGAATAGATGCTCAAGCGCCCGAGGGATTTGCCAATCTGCTGCGGGGTCATAGAATTTCGGAAATTCAACGTCGCCTGCAGTCTTGCCATCTTCTATGGCCTTCAGGATAGTTTCTCTTATTTGTTTTAGATATTCAAGGTGTTCGTTCAAGTGAGATTTGTCTACTACCTTTCCATGACCTGGTACAACTATATCAACGTCAAGTGACATGATGTGCTCAAAGCTCTCAATCCAGGCATCGAGGTTCCCAGTTTGGTCACTAATGTAGGGCCAGTCATATGAAGCCAAGTTGTATCCAGTAAAGACTACTTTGTCTGTGGGGAAGTACGCCCATGATGAACAAGAAGTATGTCCTCCTGAATGATAGATTTCGACACGATGAGAACCATCAGTAATGGTGTATTTCTTTTCGAATTCGATGTCTGGTTCTCTAACCACTATCTCGGCTATTGCTTCCGCTTGTTCAGGTTTCTGTTTCTTCCAGTCATCAAATTCCTCCTTGCTCCAATCTCCTTTGAGATGTTCTTTGATCCTGTTTGTGAGATGATGTGAGACGATGATTTCTGCATCTTGGAATGCGTCAATACCAAATACATGATCACCATCAATATGAGTAAAGAAAACATACTTGATTGGTAGATTGAATTCCTTGTGCACGTATTCACGCATCTGACGCGACTGCACAGGATATAGCAAGGTGTCAATCACTACTACAAAATTGTCAAGTGCAATTGCCGCAGCATTCACATTATAGAAGTTATTGTCTGTTGCAACAATCACTTGTGGTGACACCTCTTGGGTATCTATATTGAAATCTGAAATTTTCATCTCTATCTCCAAAATTTATTGATGCATATTCAATATAAGCTGTTTATACTCGGCAATGAATTGTCCATCAATATTGCCAAATGTTTCTTCTCGCTGGAAAACGAAACCTACTAAATCCAAACTATTAACTTGCATTCAAAGGATGGTGTGTTACTAGTTCTTTTCGATGGTTCCAACTGATTCTGCTTGACTAAGAATGAACTCCTTCATCGTTTCAGATATTCTTACAGGGTTTTGCGCCTTGTCTTTTTGAGAAGCTTCCAGATTGAGCGGTATCTGTCGCTTACTTAGTGCGCGTTCAATTTTTCTTAAGCCCCTCAAATCAGTGTCCAAACCAATTCTCGAACGTGATAGAATTTGATATCCATATGCTGTTAGCCATAGATCCCTGAGGTTCACCCTTTGACCTTTTGTGGGGACTAGTTTCCTGTCAATCTCATGCATGAACACGTCATAGTA
>JARGGA010000651.1 GCA_029210805.1 Candidatus Thorarchaeota archaeon | reverse complement strand
CAACTAGGTTATTTGAGTATACTGTATGGTTCCAGTGGTTGAATTCATTACCAAGGATATCTAATCTTCCCTTTGCTAGTGTATTATCTGCTAGAATACAAAGTGTAGAATCTTCTAACCGAATATCACCTCTAGTGGTACCAGTGGCAGTATTTCCATCCAAAACAATAGCCTGGCTATCTTCAACATATATGCCATTGCGGTAGCTATCTGTAAATACACTCTCATTGACGAATACATTGGTGCTTCCATAAACTTGAATCCCATAGTATCCAGCATCTTCACTTGAGCAATCATAGAGCGTTGAGTTATCAAGATTCCAGAAATAGAATCCTGTATTTGCATCAACTGAGGAGCAATGATTCAGGAAACACGAATTAGAATTTTGTAGTTCGAATCCTGTAACCCCTTGCTTTGCCCCGCAATGTTGTAGCAAACAATACTCAGATGAGTACATCTCATATTGTTCCCAGCTATTCCATTCTGATGAGCAATAGAACATCTCTGTAAAAAATTCAAATGAGAGAATGAATCCTTCTCTTGAATTATTCAGCGCCCAGCAGTCCCACAAGAAATTGTAACCCCCATGATGAATGTTATACCCTTCCCATTCGTTGTAGATAGCCAAACAGTAGGTGATATCGCTTTCATAGCATTCTGAAATATAGAACCCTTCTTCCTCATTCGAAGTTGCATTGCATTAGTCAATCCGTGTTCGATTGCTCTCCCTGACATAGTATCCACAATCAGTGTTCTCATAAGCAAGGCAATTATTGAAATGTGTATCAAGTGTTCCACGGTCATAGAATCCACGTTCATTGTTGAATGCAATATTATCGTAGACAAGGGTACTATTGGAGTTTATAATGCCAATTCCTGCAACTTGATTTTTAGAAGCAGTATTATTCAGAATTATACAGCCAACTGAATCCTCAACATAGATTCCATAGTCATTGTTTAAAGAACCTGAACTAGGATTAGAAATAGTATTATTTCGTACAATTATCTCAACTGAAGATTTGACCGTTATTCCATCAACCAGTTGATTTGCTATGGTATTGTGACTGACATTGCATTGGTTGCTACTATGGATCTCAATTCCGTTTGCAGAGTCATCGCCATCAATCGTATTATACTCAGCAAGGACATCTGCAGAGGCGGAGATGGAGATTTTACTTTTGAATAGAGTATTATCTTTGATTTGAGTTTCATTTGAATTGATAATTTGGAAATTTGTCCATGCCACATTGTTGCCAACTATATGTGAGTTATTACAAACAGTTAGTCTGATGAGGGGGTTGCCAGTCCAATAAGAACCCTCGATTGTGTTTCCAGTAAGATTCGCATATGGGCAGTCAGTAAGATAGATGTCAGGTGATCTAATATCATCGGCAGAAACGATATCGATAATTGTAAGATTAGCTGAATCAGTTGCATCAACGTATGTACTACCAAAGGATCGAAGTTATCCTTCTCTGCAAAACCACAAACTGAAACCAAAACAACTTTTCCTCCAGTCTTGCCGCTTCGTCGGGGATGGCGGCAATGATTATCCTTCAATATGAC
>JARGGA010000650.1 GCA_029210805.1 Candidatus Thorarchaeota archaeon | reverse complement strand
CTCAGCGATTCTGAAGGCAATACCATCAACCTCAGGAACCGAACCAAGTTGTCCGTCCATCAGAGCGCTATATGCTTCCATATCAAAGTGGCCATGACCTGAAAGGTTGAACACAATGACACGTTCCTCCCCTGCATTTCTCGCATCGATTGCTGAGTCAATAGCGGCCTTAATCGCGTGAGCCGACTCAGGAGCCGGGACAATTCCTTCAGTTCTAGCCATGAGCATTCCTGCGCTAAGAACCTCTGTCTGATCATAGGCGATTGGTTTTATCCTACCCTCATCTACCAGAGCGCTAATAATTGGAGCCATTCCATGATACCTCAGTCCTCCCGCATGTATCTTTGGTGGAGTGAAGTCTTGACCCAGGCTGTACATCTTTAGCTTTGGTGTCATTCCAGCAGTATCTCCAAAGTCATAGCGATATTCTCCCTTCGTGAGTGTTGGACACGCAGTTGGTTCTACAGCAACATATTCAACATCCTTGAATTTATCGTCTGCTAGAAATGGAATGGCCATTCCTGCAAAGTTGCTACCACCGCCAACACACCCAATGAGTACATCTGGTGTTTCATCGGCTTTCTTAAGCTGCTGAATCACTTCTTGCCCAATGACTGATTGATGGAGGAGAACGTGGTTGAGTACAGATCCAAGAGTGTACTTCGTTCTATCATTCGATAACGTATCCTCAAGGGCTTCGCTGATTGCAATCCCAAGCGTTCCCGGATGGTCTGGTTGCTCTGCTTTCAGCTTCCTTCCGAATTCGGTTAGATCTGATGGGCTGGGAACAACCTTGGCACCATAGGTTCTCATGAGAGTCCCTCGGTACTGCTTCTGCTCATAGCTTACTCTGACCATGTAGATCATTGCTTCAATGTCGAAGTGGGCGCACGACAGAGCTACAGCACTACCCCACTGCCCTGCGCCAGTTTCCGTGGCAAGTCTCTCAACACCTTCCTTTTGGGCATAGTATGCTTGCGCTAAGGCTGTGTTCAGTTTGTGACTACCTGTTGGTGAAGTATCCTCTCGCTTGTAGTAGATACGCGCAGGAGTCCTGAGTACTTTCTCAAGTCCGATAGCTCTCTGCAGTGGTGTTGGTCTGCCGTATCTGATTAGACCATCACGGACCTCATCGGGTATCGGGACTCGTTTGTCACTAATCATTTCCTGCCGAACACATTCCTTCACAAAGATGGCCTCAAGCGCTTCAGGTGGGAGAGGCTCGTCATTGGCAGGATTGAGTGGAGGTGGTAGTGGTTTCTTTAGATACGGAAGGATGTTCACGTAGTGACGAGGCATATCCTCAGTATCTAGTAGAATTCTAGTTTCTATTCTTTTCATTGATTATATCTCCAGACATGAAAAAGGGTCCACTTCTAAGGATGGCTCCCGTCTCTCCCAAGCTAGCGGTGTTAGTTGAAACGCGACATCCTACCAAGATTCCCGACACTATTGCGCGAGGGTGGAGAAAGAGAGGTGGGAATATGCTAGTGCTCAATAATGAAAGAGCTGAACGGTCCTTCCCGACAGAAGGACCCAATGCCATTGGCCAGAGCACACACACAT
>JARGGA010000649.1 GCA_029210805.1 Candidatus Thorarchaeota archaeon | reverse complement strand
AAAACGATTGATGTAAATTGAAGCAGGAATTTGCTGCAACAAGTCAAGACAAGGTTCCATTGTTTGAATTGCTGTAAGTGGATCATTATGTGCTAACTCGAAGTAGCCGTTTGCCAGACCACTTGTAGCCAGATGTCCTTTTCTTCCGGATTTCAGTGACACCTTATGGCACAGATCCAGATATTGTGCAGCTTCGTCAATCTGTCCCACCATGACAAGTGCTTCGGCTCTCTGGGAAAGCATGATTGGAGTATCGAAAGCTCTAGGGCCAGCTAACTCAAACGCAGTATCACTCCAATCAAGTGCCCTTCTTCCATCACCCAGTTCACAATACACTCGGGACAGACTGAGAGCGGAAAAGGCTGATGGATTACCCTCAACTGTTTCCATACTTTTTTGATATGACCTAATGGCTAAATCATACTCTCCAAGTGTTTCACAAATACGACCCATATCGGCTGTTGCGTCTGCAATTAATTGAGGTGCTTCAAATGATAGAGCAATTTGATATGCTTTCTCTTGAACGCGAAGGGCTTTTCGTGCGTCAAACGTTCTTGACCAACTTGTATATTCAGAAATCAGAGTGAAGATTTGATATTGATTATCGTATCTTCTTGCGATTTCCATCGCTTTCTCAAATGATTCATTCGCCTGTTCTAGATTGCCATGAAGAAGATGCCAATCACATTCCAAGGCATGAAATGAGGATGCAAAGCACTCCAAATCCTTTCTCTCTCTGAGATGCGATCTTATCAGCTCAATGTTCTCTTCTGTTTCGATATGTGGTGATATATATCTCCCCAACCATGTCCGTAGCAAAAGAATCTCCGCAAGCATCCAATCATGTTTAACCGCATTAATTATGCTTTCAAACTCAGCAATCATCTTATCATATGGCAATTTATGTAGATTCAACGTCCATGCTCTGATGACCGGGTAACCATCATACCTTTCAGATATCCTATTCATCGCACTTCTTGAATTTAGTCGCCATGCATGAACGGAAGCAATGTATGCCAGTGTTTCAGACACCTCATTTTCATAGGCATAATGACTAAACTTGTCAACAAAGTCAATATAGCTAGAAGCGCCGCTCACATAATCTTCAATGCTAGTTCGTGCTTTACCATCAATGAATGGATAGTATTTTGTGATTGTTCCAAGAGGCTCCATATCAATTACCTGTGATTATTGCAACCACTATCAAGGTGTAACTTTGATTTGAAACCTGCGCTGGATTACGTTTGTAAGATATCAATCACATCAGAGTGAAAAAAAGGATGAGGGAACACTAATCTCTCATGAAATCTTGAATTAGATGAACAATGACTTAGGAAGATGAATGTTGAGCGATTCTATCCTCAAGTTCTTTGACTGCCCTCTCCTGATTTGCTAGTCTCAGTTTCATTTCAGATACAATATTCGCAGGTGCATTTTCTATGAAGTCATCATTCGCTTTCTTTCTCAGTTCTGCAAGGACCTTTTTGGCTTTGAATAGATCTCTCTGTAGTTTGTCCCTACCTTGCTGTCTTCTCCGCCTTTCGGGAGGGATGAAATCCCAATTGTTATC
>JARGGA010000648.1 GCA_029210805.1 Candidatus Thorarchaeota archaeon | reverse complement strand
CTTCACCAATCTCAACGATTCTACCACCATACATGATTCCTACGCGATCAGCCAGCTCAGCAATCACACCTACATCATGTGATACAAACATTAGAGCAACATCAAACTCTTCCTGGATAATTTGAAATAGACCAATAACTTGTCGCTGAACTGTAACGTCTAATGCCGATGTCGGCTCATCAGCTAGAACAAGATATGGTGCAGCAATTAAAGACATAGCTAGCTTAATTCTCTATGCTTCGCCCCCAGAAAACTTGCCCGGATCCAAAACATATCTATCTTTTGCGTCAGCTAGATTCACGAGGTCTAGGTATTCAAAAACACGGTCCTTCATTTTTTCTGAACGCATATTAGGCGTGTGAATATCAAGTGGCTCACGAGTTTGATTGCCAATACTAAAGATTGGTGTCAACACGCTTGCAAGTCCTTGAGGCAAATATGAAATATCACTACCAAGCAATGTTGCAAGTTCAGCGGAACTGAGAGAAAGCAAATCCGTACCTCTGTAAAGAGAGCGTCCTGACACTGTATTATTCCATGTGTCTTTCGACTCGTACTGGGATTGGAATGGGAAAATCCAATCATCTCTGATTTTTGCTTCTTTGAATCGGTGTGTGATTTGGAATAGCCCTAACGCAGCAGTAAGCAATGAGGATTTACCACATCCCGATTCCCCAAGTAATCCGAAGCATTCGTTAGGTTGAATTGTAAGGGATACATCATCAACTAGGACGAGGTCTCCTTTGGAGCTTGGAAGAACTGCTCTCAAATGCTCTAATTCGAATAAATTACTCATTATCTAGTTGCCCCCAGAATATTCCCAGATAAGCCAAGCTATAATAAATTGGGAAAATCCAACTACACCAAAGATAAATGGTGCAGCTGGCTTGGAAAGTCCCAAATTCAACCCTACAAGGATTACTCCAATACCGGTTAACACAAGGATTATGGCAATTACTGCAGCTGTCTTTAGTCTTCCAGCAATCAGATGAATACCTGAATAATGCAGAGATACACGATCTGTAATTGTAACTCTTGGTTGATCGAGAATCCTGATTTCAGCGACTTCAAGGAGCACATTACCAGTATATTCTATGCAAACACTATCACCAATCTCTGGCATAACACCACAAGAATTTTTTCCGTAATAGAACTCTTCCCTGGTGCCTGTGCCGTTTCTCAAAATAATTCTGCCAGACTCGAATCCAGCCCAAGCACCGATGTCTAATCCAATAACAATACCATTTACAGACCTTATTGTCTCAATATCTGGAGGTATATCAGCTTTAATTGCATTCATGAGATATCTCAATCCGTATTTCGTGATCCTCAATTGGTGTAGCAGATAATGTATCAGTATCTTCTTTCTCGAAGAAATGAATAATCTCATCTGATGTAGGTATTCCAGTCAATATCAGTCCATTTCCTTCAATTCTGGGGATGGCTTCTCTGGCAAGCAGCTTCTTCAGGAACCCAATCTTGGATACATCTTCAATGACCAGGTCCCAATTCATTTTTTCACATGCACGAATTGCCTCATCAAGTAGGATTCTTTGCTCCTGTGTCACCATG
>JARGGA010000647.1 GCA_029210805.1 Candidatus Thorarchaeota archaeon | reverse complement strand
CTCAACTTTCACTAACTCACATGAATCAATTCTCATCCCATCAACTCCAGCCCAAGATTCGAACCAATGAAATTCATTGCCAACAAGCGACACATTGGAGCAACTCAAAGCTTCTAGTCCATCTTCTGCGGATTCTGTAACAATATTGTTAGCAACAACTACATTGTCACTATAAGACAAGTATATTCCGTCAACCATGACATTCGAAACCGAGTTAGATGAAATGGATGAATCATCAGACCCGGTTGATAGAATGATACCTTCTCCGCAATCATTGATTGCATTTCCCGTAACATTCGTTTCAGGAGTATGATAGCTATGAATCGCCACTCCATTTGTATTGAAGAATGAATTATTCGAAGCATGAAATTTCATTGAGTCGATACTTCCAAAACCACTGACACAATCAGTCACCTCGCATCTGACTAGAGTAATGTTTCTACACAAATCGGATTCTATGGCATCCATTGAGGTGGAGCGTATGACACAATCCGATACAACAAGATTCTGTGAATTATAACATGAAATCCCACAGAATATTGTAGATGCAATCATAGAATCAATGATACTGACCAATCTGCATGTATCAATTCTAATGCCATCCCAATTGGCCACCATCAGATTCAATTCAGAAAAAGAAATCAAAGACGAGCTATATGCAACTACTGAACCAAACCCACTATTTGAAATCGTGCAGTTATCAACATCTATAGAATTGGAATTGTGAATTGTTAGAGCATCTTCTTCTGAAGAATCAATTCTAGTTGACGAAATACTGAGGTCAGAGGATAGGTAGATGCTAACGCCATTGTTGAAACCTTCAACAAAGCAATTCTCAACGACACCATTCTGTACACGATCAAAGACAATGCCGGGGGATGTCGAATCCGTATTGTTTGAAACAATCTCGCAATTGATTATCTTGAAAAAGAGCTGTGTGTTGTATATGCTTATCCCACAATAGGCAGAAATGATATTCAAGCCAGATATGACAAACGGATTCTCCAAAGTTCCGTTTCCGGGCCAGCCGTTTGAAACCAGTTCAGCATCTCCGTTGATAGTCAACGGTCCATGTGATTCTTGCAGAGAGTACGTGCGTTGTACCACAACGTCACTTTGCATTTGACCATAGACAGGAGAAACAAAGAATATGAAAAAAACTAAACAAGTGAGGATAGGTGCAAATTTTATCCAATTCCTCATTCCATATTCCCCATTGAATCTGCCCTTAGCAGATTAGATGAATGATGAAGAAAAACATAAAGTTAGTGATAGTTGAATCAGTTACAGAAGCGCCATCTGATTATCCCGAAAACTCATTACTTCCTTTTACTAGACTCAAGTCAGCCTATATGTAATGAATAGGATTAGGAGAGCTCGAATATTGCATTCGCTATGCATCCGAAACCAACAGATATTCCAACCACAGCTAGCAATATCTGAGCCTGTTTTAATCTTCTCAGTTGTTTCAAGCATAATTACCATTCTAGTTTTTTCGTATGCGATTCTCCTTCTAAGTAAAGGGAAGAAAAAGATATTATCAATTGATGAGTCCATTGTCACAAAAGGAGG
>JARGGA010000084.1 GCA_029210805.1 Candidatus Thorarchaeota archaeon | reverse complement strand
TTATTCAGGTCTGAGCGATGCAATCTAAGCCGAGTGAAACATTCTCGACCAAAAGCCAGAGGGAAGTCTTCTTCTCGAAGGAAGTCCTTACTCTCTTCAAAGAGTCAAGTATCAGGCTCTGGAGAGTCCGCGGTTGTTCACCATGCTCAATCGAGCCTTCTTAGCTTCAGTGATGGAGCTGAGTCGGGTGATAATGACCTTGCCGTGGAAAATACTGGGGAAATCCTCTCTGCTACTGAAAGTGATACATCAGTGTCAAAGCAGGAAACAGAAGTCAGGTCTATTGGAGGGAGTGCTTCTCTATGATGATAGACAATGCCTTTGTCGAATTGCAGACTTTCTCAGTCTGTGGTGATGGTGACATCGGTCAAGGGATAGGCGGAACACAGAAGTCGAAAGATTGGGTTCACTCACAATATTTGAATCAAGAAGAAGTGGTGCGACCATCGGGATTCGAACCCGACTCATCAGCTTGGAAGGCTGACATCCTAAACCAGGCTAGACTATGGTCGCAAGGAATAGAACACGGTTTTCTGTGGTATGAATTTAAGCATATTGCTATAGTGAATCCTCAAGACAGGTTAGTGGAAGGCTTCGATCCTAGTGGAGGAAACCATTTCACACGACTTGTAGATTGGTCAGTGGAATGGTTCTATCTTAATTGGTTAAAACCAGAAAACCTCGATACAGAGAAGGAAAGTGAAAGGCTCGGATGAGTGACGATAATCCTAGTAAAAGGGAGATAGAAACGAAACTCCATGAAGCACCATCCACTCTTTCAATCCGTGTAATGCAAATACTGAATCTTTTAGTAAAGTTTATTATTTAATGAATAATTGAATAAATGGGCGTGATTCCTGTGAGGCGAAGGATTTTCGAGAAGCTTGTAGTGTCCATATATGGGCAGTCGTGGGGCGGTCGTTACCGTAGTAGCATTTTGAGATTCAGAACTGTCCTGCTTGTGATTACAGTACTATCGCCTATCTGGGTTATGCCATTATCATCACCAGTGGTTTCCGATGTGGTGATTGTCATGCATCATGATTGTGCTATCAGTATGGCGATTCAGACAATCACAGAGAACCTGCCGTATGTGCAGGTGGTAGAGTATGGGTCGCTGGAGTATTATCTGATGATTCATCGGACCATTGGGCGTGTAATTTGGGTGTCTCATGGGTCTGAAGACGGAATTCTCGCCTACGAAAAAATCATTTCGTGGCAAGCATTCAGTAGGATCACAACCATGACCCCTGGTAAGGATATAATACTAGCTTGTTACTCTGCCGAGATTAACAAGTATGTCCCCATGACAGAATCTGTAGGATTCAATGGTTTTATTGATGCTGTTCTAGGAGGCTTGCTGACTGCCTTTATTCTGGAGCCTTCCTCCCTGCTGTTCAGTACTGCTGTGGCTCGTGTGATGGACCTAATCGATTGTGTTGCCAGACCTTTTCCGCTTGGAATAGTATATGGTGTGCATTCTTTCAATCTGAATGGTTATGGTGGATCCATTATGTACAAACGACTAACTCCATATAGCTATAGCAGTTACTATTGTTCTGGAACTGGAACCGTATCAAATTGGCCGGGGATTCCTATACTCAATACTGGTATCGCAATTCACTCTCATGGAATAGATTATGTCTATTGGGTACTTGATTTTGGTGGACTCAACTATTTTGGTCGAACACACTCAGATATTTATCTTAAAGAAATGGTTGGATATTACATTATCATTAGTATAATCGCTACAGCATTAACATACATTCCTGTAGGTCTTGCAGCTCACGCAGCCATTGCATTAGCAGGGGGATTAGTTCCTGTGGTTTCTGCAGTTATACAGGCTCTATTACCGAGTATAGCATTCTATATTATCACACTCTTTAATGAAGTAATTTTTCAAGCGAACCCAGAAGGACTCGCAGCGTGTATCTTGCTCGGTGCTTTCGAAGTTCTTTCGCTCTCATTGGGTGACACGTTGGCTGCGTTTGTAGTATTATATGCAGGATTGAATGGTATAGGGCTTTAGGTGATTCATTTGGACGAAAACTTCTGTCTTACAACTCGCTGGTTAGCCCTGACCTGTTTGGTCCTGTTCGGACTATTCTGTGTGCTAGCAGTATTAGTATTACAGCTAGACTTCCTTCAAACGCCAATAGCCCTATATGGCTATGTTTCCCTCGGAGTCTGTTCTTACCTCATGGGCTACTCTCTTAGGGAGTCACGAGGGTTCTACATCTTGCCGCGTGTATACGGTGTGCTGAGCGCTATCCTTGGGATAGTGCTTGGCATGCTTGTTTCTGAACTGCAATTTGGCATGATAGGTTTGCTAGCTGTTATATCAGTGATCTTGGTCTTTTTGGGACTGAGTCTTATGCACAAGCCACTGGCGCAGTAGATAGTTTTTTTGCTGTGGCTGATTGAAGAATATTCCCTTCCGTTTTTGCCTGATGCCGTTTCGATAACTATTCTTAAGCAAGGCAAGCCAACAAGGTTTCTACTGTGGTTTGCAATATACTGGATCATTATGACTTTTATGCATTTATTTTCATTCGTGCCACTTGATGACTGGATGGGATAATGTCGAAGAACAATTGACGCCATTCAGAAGATGAACGGAATACTATTGGAGCTGGCGGGATTCAATACTAGGCTAGACTATGGCCGCATCAAGTTTTTCAGCATCTAGTAGAGTTGATTTAAGCATATTGGAGAGGACTACGCCTCCGAATATCGTTTTGCAATAATCTCATGTTTTAGAGAATAGGTCCAAAGAACTTCTGAGCATACATGCCAAGCCATCATCACATCGTGGTCTAGTTCTATATGTGTTTCAAATACATCTCTCGCATTTCCTTGAAAATCGCCATGCGGGAATGCTCCAACACCCAGAATTACAGGAACTTCCCTCTCAGAAGGATACATCTCAACAAGGGAGGTCATATCGATTTTCTGACCACCCTCTATAGCCAGCAAAGTTATCGCATCTACCGAATTCCCCTTGAGGAATGAAACAAGTTCGCTCAATGATTTATTGATTATTTTTAGGAGAGGGTCACCTGTTGGCGGAACTTGTCCTTTCAACAGAAGTTGTTCCATCAACCCAACAAAACGATCATGATTGCGTGGGAGTCGCACCTCAGGATGTACTTCCACAATTCGGCCATCCTGAAGCTGAATATGCATTGATAGTAAACCAGCTTTGCAGAGAGGGGTTTCAAGAAGAGATTGAAGGCTGAATAGAACGATGTCAGGTCGTCCTCTCCGGTCACCATCTTCAAGACGCGTCATGGACCTGCCATGATTTGATTGGTCAAGAAGAATCTCATTTGGCCGCCTTTTTCGTTTATGGGAATGTTTCTGTATTTCTTTCAAAGAAGTTAGTTCTGAAGGAACTAATTCTATGGCAGCTTCAAGGAGAATAATATGTAACATCACTTAGACCCAAATCCTGTGCCGTGACGAACAATTTAAGCCATGTGACTTGTCCAAATGGAATAGGTAGAAACCGTTGGCACGAAGAAGAGCTCCTACAAAGCAAGTTAGGAAACTTGCAGAAGGTCGAATTGATAGACTCTGGAATCTATCTAGAGAGAGAGCTGCAACGGAACCTGAGCGCGCGAGAGCCTGGATGGGCAGTGCAGGGGAGATTGCCAAAAAGGCAAGAATGAAGCTCCCTAGACTGATTTCCAGACAGTTATGCAAGAGTTGTGGTACCTTGTTTGTGCCAGGAAGAAACTGTAGAATGAGAGTACGCAATAACAGGTCAAGGCATGTTTCGGTGACCTGTTTGAATTGTGGGGCCATTAGAAGATTTCCGGTCATAAGACAATCTTGATTAACACAGATTCCGGCGATTTGTTGATTCACAATGACTAAGACTCAGGCAAACTCAGAGAGAGTATCTATTGCATGGAATGAACCAGCCATGCTACAAATCGGTAAGGGAGGTATCTCAGAGGGGACTATAGCTGAGGCCAAACGTCTTGTGAAGAAACACAAATACCTGAAGGTCAAACTCCTCAGGAGTACTGGTGCCGATAAGCATTCCAAGCATAGTATCTTTGAAGATCTCTGTAAACAGTGTGGAGCAGGTCTCGCAGGAGTCCGAGGAAACACAGCGATTATCTACAAGAATAGATAGGTGAGAGAAAACTACACCTAATCGAAATTCCGTGACCCACTTTTCTATTCAGGTTCTAACGATAATCTTTTATGGACACTCTTGTCGGTGGTGCCAGCCTTCGAGGAAGGCAATCGGCCGAATCGCGGTTTGATTCCTTTCCTTTAGCAGATAGGGTGAACAACACATGCCCACAGTTTATGATATTCCGGCCAATGTAATGATACGGCGCCTTGCGACCGACCTAAAGGGTCGAGATGAGGTTGATGCTCCAGAGTGGGCCCTGTACGTAAAGACAGGAGTTCACAAAGAGAGAGCCCCAGACGACCCAGATTGGTGGTACACACGATGCGCAAGTATTCTCAGAAAGATCTATCTCAAAGGCCCTATCGGGACTGAGAAGCTGAGAATCGCATACGGTGGCCGAAAGAGGCGTGGTACAAAACCAAACCGATTCCATAGAGGAAGTGGTGCGGTGGTACGGACTGCTGTACAGCAATTAGAAAGGGCTGGATTCATCACTAAACGAGGTAGTAAGGGAAGGGAAATGACTGCTGTAGGCACGTCCTATATGGACAAGGTTTCAGCATCCCTGAAACAAGAACTAACGAAGGCAATACCAGAACTCGAGAGATACTCCTAATCAATGACAACAGGTGATCATTGTGAGTGATGATGAGCTTGATGCTATCCGTCAACGGAAACTTGCTGAGTTACAACAGCAAGCTGCCCAAGAACAGATGGCTGAGCAACAGGAGGCTGAGGTACAAGCCCAGAAGGAGCAGGTACTTCGACAGATCCTCACTCCTGAGGCGCGTTCACGCCTCCAAAACATTAGGTTGGTCAAACCACAGTTGGCCGAGCAGATTGAGATGCAACTCATTCAGCTTGCAGGCTCGGGTAGACTGAAATCACGGGTTTCGGATGAACAACTCAAAGGGCTCCTCCAACAACTCCAAGGGAGAGAGCGAGAACGCAAAATAACGTTCAGATAATTAGCTGCGAAAGGTGAAGAAAATGGCAAGAAACAAGCCCCTCGGTAAAAAACTCAGGATGGCTGCTAAAATGAAGAGTAATAGTAGCGTGCCCACATGGGCAGTCATGCGTACTTCTGGAAAGGTCAGGCGGACACCAGCTCAGAGGAATTGGAGACAAAGTAAAATGAAACCATAATCCACTTTCTATGATTGTTGGAGTATCTTCATTACAGATTCAAGTTTACTATGTTGCCGTTTACTACCCGTAAGCCGTACTATTGTTTTTCCAAGCAATTCCAGATTGGAATCTAATATGATTCTAGAACCTTCCTTATTCAAACTATCAGAAAATATTGTTTCTGCAGATGATAGAAGAACCTCTAATCTTTGTGGGTCAAGGTTCGGTAGAATTCTACAAATGACATTCAGCCAAATTCTTCTCGTTTCAGATATATACACCGACCGTTGATTGCCTTCTCCCTCTTGGATGTGACCGGATTGTATGAATTGTTCCTCTGCTCTAACATATCGGCTAATGGCAAGCGCAACAATCTCAGAATTTGTTAGTACTGAATTTCTATTAGACACCCGTGTGTCATATTCAAAGAAGGCACCTCCTCTTGTGTATGTGCTTGATAGAACAAGAGAGGTGTTATCATATATCCGTAGATGCTTTTCTCCAAAGCTTTTGTGGGGATTTTTCTTACTCAATATATCGAGAATAAGTCCGCCATTGATGATTATCCTATTGTTTGTTCCGTTTTCAACATTCAAGAGAAGTGTCCGCTCATCGGATGCAAGTTGAGAATCGAAAAAAGAAGGTCCTCTTGGAGCGGCGATAGGTACGGGTACCCATATGGCTTCATCATATCCTTTCCAAATACCTGAAAAAGCTGCATCTTTATGAAGAAGATTATGTGATGCAAGTTCCTCGTAGCACAACCTATGAGAGCTTGATAAATGTTTGAACGTACCCATTCTTGTTTTATCATCCCACTTCCTTGAAATAGGAACCCCTCCACCATATTCACCTGAAAACATTGCTACTTCATTTAACCCAATACTCACCTGTTCAGCTACACCCATGCCCAATCTTCGTGAAGATAACCCTAAGATCTTCTCAATTCTAGTTGCTAATACTTTCATTTTTCCTCTTACAGCACCACGAGAAATACCATCATGTTCATTATCTTTAGCCCAGAACGGCATCGACAATAGAAGATTGTAGCTCTTCCTAAATCGCTTTTCAGTTCTTTTTGCTTTCAGCAGAGTGTTTCTAGACGGTTGGTTCTTTAGCGTCTTGGCAAGTTCTTGTAGGTCTTTAATTGATTGAATCATTCTATCTAGCTGATAACGAAAAGAGGTGGGCGAGGTGCCATATTCGCCTACACCCCATAGTGGTCCTCTATTTCTTGCACTGTTGTAATTCACGACTAATCCAAAATCAATTGTGGAAAACTCGTTTTTTCTACGAGTTGAAGGAATCTGCAACTCGGCACCTTTCTGAATTACCTTAGATATATTCTCCAGATAATTCACTATTTCATTTGAAATGATAGGAGCCTCTGCATAAGCTAATGCTTCAGGCGTGGCTAGAAATATATCAATAGGTTCAGAATTGGTGCCGACGATGGATAACATAGAAATCTGAAGATTGTTATTATTCGAATCTCTTGTTTGATAGTAGTATACAAACATGTCAGGATACTCTCTCAATGACCATGTCTTTCCTTGTTGAGCAGTTCCTGATTCTACACCAAGACTAGCAAATGCCGATGTGAACTGCGGAAAATCTTCGTAAGTGACACTTGGAATCCGACTATTACTTTCTCTATCGAATGCGTGACATTTACCAGGATACAGTGTGTTCCAGTTCATTTTAGGAATTAATCTGCCAGTTTGGGACGCACACAAAATAGAAACTAGGTCGCTATCATCGTTCTTTATCGATTCTGCCTTTTCCTTGAGAGATTCCCACCGCTTTATATCTTAGAGTGCGAGCTCCTTTTGTTTCGTGTCCAACTCGTTTCGTTTTTCCAAGCTGTTATCCATTCTTGATCTTGTATCATTGGCAAAGTAATTCATTGAGCGGAGTTTTTTCATCCAGATCAGAATATCTTGATGGTTCTCAGTTTCCAATGTATCAATTGAGTAATCACAGCCATGGACATCGGTTTGGACTTCAGTTGGGGGGAAAGTTTCTTCAGTTGACTTGTTGGACAGGTATTTGAAAAATCGCTCGAAAATGTCTATGTTTCTTGTTTTCTCAACGGAAGATATTAGAAACTGGTCGCCCTTTCTCCAAATTGATTCAGGAATATCTATTGAAGACAATATTCCCTGCTCTTCCAGTTCACATCCAATCGAAAACGAACACGTTACCTTTTCAAAGCCTTCAGGGTCAAGTGTTATTATCCCTTCATCCACGACCACTATATCCGCTCTGTGCAATTTACTGAACAATTCATTGTTCTTGCTGTCGCTTTCAACTTCCTCTATCTTCATACCTATGAGTTTTCGATAACTAGGCATTAGATACACTATTGATGAATCTATTCGGGGTTGCCAATATTTCTGAGTATGATTGTATTCCATGAACATGGAGAAATATGGGATGAGTTTCTCCGCATTCTCTAGATCTCCATTACCGGAAACTTTCGAGCTTCGCATTGCAGATTCAATTATTGAGTTCTCCGAGCCCAAACCTGATACTTTGATGGAGCTTCGATAATATTTACCCGGTTGCCCTGCACGATGACGTCCGCCTTTTAGTAATGGACGCCAAAAACCATGCGTCATCACCGCATATTGAAGGTCAACCTCATCACTGAATTCCAGATTGATAGTATCTGCTGCAACTCGTGTTGATGAGAGGAAATATTCCTCAACATCCTGAGTTTTAGCTCTATCCACATTTTCCCTAGATAATATCTCAATTGCTGTGCTAATGATAATGTCTGCTCTAGTCCTGACTTCTCCGTTTCTGGACAGTGTGAAGAAACCACCTTCTCGAATTCTTACTTCCTTTGCCTTCGAATATGTGTAAGCAAATGCCAAATGGATAATCTCAGTTGGTTTCAGTCCTATTGAAATAAACTCCTCCCAACTGGTTTTGCAGTCCTGTAGAAAAGCATTGGTAGCAATACGAACTGCCTCAAGTCCAACTGTGATTCCATTTTCGGTTTCGGAGAGTTGTGAGGAATATGTAATCAATCGTTCTCCGGAAATGACAAGATTAGTGTTGATTTTGGAATCCTGTTCTTGGAGAGAAAAACTCTCTATCCTTTGCAGTAGATTGCTAGGTTGTTGCGACATGAAGGTAATTTCACCTATGGCAATAACAAATGGAATCAGTTTCTCATCGAATGAACTTTCGGAAATGATAGATTCTCTGACAGAAGAGAGCCCTTTGCTACTACGGTTTTCATTGAGTAGAAGAGAACTCATTTTTTGAAAGGCGCCTTTTGGATTTTCAAGTAATCGCACAAGGTCATTATGCGCCTCGTTTGGTTTCATCACAATTCGAGCATTTGTGCAGGAATCTACTATTTTTCGAAGCTCAGATGTTCGTTCATTAACATGAGAGTCAGATATTCTTTTGCCAACAATAGGTAAATCACAATAGGTTTCGGACATCAAGTAATTTGAAATATCTTCAAAGTGTGTCTTGATTTCCTTTTCAGATAATACATTTGCATTCCTAAGTATCAAATCACGTTCTTCAGTTCGATCATACGTCAGTGTAAGTGTGTACTGCACTGAATCTACAAGGCGCTCCAATCGTATCTCGTATTGGTCTAGGGTCTCTTGCTCTTCATCGTACTCAACCATAATTACAAGAATCTCATCGGATTCGGCGTTAGCTGTGAGATCTACACTGCTCAGAATCGATATTGAAAGAAATAGTGACAGACCAACTCGTAAAAAAAGAATGGGACGGGTCATCTCTGTATCACCCAAAAATTGTTTCAGGTCCGGGAAAGAAACTGACAAACAGACCCATCGCAAAGTAGGTTGCAATGAGAACGACAAGAATTAGGGAATAGCGCATCAATGCCAGAAAGACATTGTATTTTGGACCACTCATGTATTGAATCTGGCTCAATTCTTGGTCGAACGCATCAAGTAAGGCTGCTGCTGCATTGGATAACCTGATCACGACTTGATAGTTGGACCATATCCAAAACACATGTGCTCCCACGAAGAGAATCAGACCCGTTAGCCCTTGGCTTAGGAGAGAGATTGGTTCAGTCACATATTGCATAAAGACATCCATTGATTGCATGATTTCTCACGTGGATGACAGCTCAAGCAAAATACAAAAGAACACGGTTTTTGAAAAGTTCACTTAGTAAACTGGCAGGTTCATTTGGAGAACTCTTCGAGAATACAATACTCAGTAAGTAAACAAATCAGCTTGTTACAGTAGAAATATCGGTGATTAGTTCTGTTGTATGTTTATGTGACATGTAGTTTGAGATACTCTTGACAGGATGTGGAACTCAGTTAGAGTAGGATCAATGAATCTTGGTGAGGAATCAGAGGGATATTGCCTGCTCCTTAGAAAAAACAAGATGCTAAAAGGATATTCTTCTTATCAGTAATCGGGAATGTAATGAAAGCACATAGGATTATTCTGGTCATCCTGTTCATATCATCTCTTAGCCTTTCTTTGGCAAACCAAGTATATGTAACAGATAGTTTCGTGGAAACGTTCCAAGATGGAGAAAACTTCCAAGGTGTTGAAGGACATTACGGGATCATATACCCTGGGAGAGCAGATACTGGTTTTCTTGATATCTCCTTGGAGATATCAGAAGGTTCTATGGATATTCTAGTTATTAGAGGGTACATAGATTGGAGCGATTATGAATCAGACCCATCCCCGTATTTCAGTCCCATCTTATTAAGATACAATACCACATCAATCAATGAAAGCTTGTTCATCGATTTACAGGTTTACACCTCTATCGATATACTAACACGACCGAATGGTACAGGAGGATTCACTAGTGAAGGATATATCATCGCCCATTGTGACTACGAGCGTCCTCTCATAACACTTCCATTTGCATCAGTAGTTTCCCTCGCGCCCATTCTATTCGCAGGTGTTCTTGTTTCAGATGTAATTCTATCTCGGTATATATTTCATAGGCGAATATGGTTTCCATCGGCCAGCCCTGTGTGAAAAGTCACCTCCCATCACACTCCAGGAAGTTCAGTCGTTCGATGTTGTGAAGGATCACCTTGATCAACAACTCACGTCGCTGTTCCTTGTATCGTCTTGAACTCAGACTCCCTGTGAATCTCAGCTTCATCATTCCAAATACCGTTTCGACAAGACTTCTCTTTCCATACTCGTGAACCCGTTTCCACTCCTCCGGGTCAGCTCGATACTCTCGCATCGGCTGTCCGTATCCTCGATGCCCTCTGGAGTTCACTCCCAGATTCTTCTTTGGTTCGATCCCTGGATATGCTCCAAGGTCAGCTATGAACTGGACATTCCTTCGTGAGATGTAGGCCTTGTCACCGTAGATCACCTTGAGGGTTCTGTGAGATATCCGTTTCAAAAGTGGGATCATGTGTCTTGCATCACCACCGGGTCGTGCCCGCACCAGAGCAGAGTGTACCATCAGGGAGTCTGTGTCCACAGCTGCGTGAAGTGCCGTGAAACGCCGTTTCAACGTCTTCTCGAACCGCAGGGACATCCACGCTCCACCAGTGGAGTGGGAGAACCCTGTGGAGTCCGCCGTGATATTCGAGGGAGGAGGTTTCTTTCGAGCAAGGAGTTGGTACATGTGATGGAGGAGCTGGGTGTCCAGTCGCTTCAGTGCCTGTTGGAGAATGGAGTAGCTGGGAGCTCGTGCAAGACCGAGTCTCTCAAGGAGAAGTGGGTTGG